>JBNGCT010000033.1:0-15269 GCA_049974965.1 Thermovirgaceae bacterium | reverse complement strand
GGAGCCGGAGGCTCCCAAAAACCCCGACTGCCGCGCCCGGGATGCAAGATGTTCTTTCACCGCTTTTGAAAGCCCCCTGTCATAAAGGACGACATAAGCGCCCTCTTTGCCGTATGAATCGGTGACGGCAGTGATTTCGATGAAATAGCCGTCGCCTCCAGGGAGCCTGTCGACATAGGAATCCGGGAGAATCCCTTCTCCTCCGGGGGACATGTTGCGGTAAGACCCGGCGGCTTCATCAAAGGTCCATTCGGGCCAGCGGCCTTGATCGCTTTTGTACATGGCGGCGGCTTGCTTCATGGCCCGCATTTCAGAGGAGATCCGTTGCGCCAGGGCCATGCCCTCGGCCGAATCGGCCACTGTGGTTTTGTCCTTCGCTCCATCGTCCCCGGGCCGAAGGAACATCCAGCCGCCCGAGGCGGCCGCCAGGAGGGCGAGCACGACCACGAGCCCCGCAAAGGTAAAGCCCTCAAGAAACCGACCCCGTCGAGACACGGGCGACACCTTCCTTTCCCTTCAAACCCTTCCGCCGCAGAAACCAGGCGGCCTCAGAATCCGGTCAGAAACCACGCCAAGCCATCATCTTCGGCAGTGTATAGACCAACATCCTGAAAAGTATGTCCCTCAGACTTATCAGTCATGAATCCCATTTCTTTTGCCTTCGAAGCCAAAACTTCTTTCACGCTTCTTTCAAGGCCCTTGCAAACCAAGATAATCGAGGCTTGATCTTCTCCTGATTCCCTGTTCTCCTCATGTACGACATTGATCCAGTAACCATCGTTCGCAGGTATCCTGTCGGTGTATTTCCCCGGAAGCACACCATCCTGATCTGGAACAAGGCTCCCGTCCTCGCATACAACAAAAGCCGTGTACGCATTTTTCCCACTGTCATATATCCATAACGGCCACAATCCGTAATCGCTTTTGTACAGCACGGCGGCGGATTTCATGGTCCGCATCTCCGAGATGATTCGCGCCGCTTCCGCGTTGTCCCTGGCCGTCCCCATGATCAAAAGAAGCGAACCCGCCAGGATTCCGATGATGACGATGACGATCAGGATCTCGACGAGGGTGAAGCCCTTGCGGTACGCCTGAGGTCTCGTATCACAGGCTTTTTCCTGCAGGCTGGACGGGGTCGGAGTCATCATGGGGTGTTGATCAGCTCCTCGACTTCCTTGTTGATGAATTCATAGATTTCTTCCTCCAACTCGCTCGTTGGCAACTCTTTCCGCTTTGTCAGTCCAAGCTCCGAGGTGAGCTCGATGTACCGGTCCATGGGCATTCCCTCGCGCTCGGCCAGCTTCGCCCCGCAGGCCACGGCACAGGCGTCCACGAGGATCCGTTTTTTTGATCTCTCCAGGATTTCCTTCCGCTTCCAGGGAACCACCAACGCCGGAAGACATCCGATCTTGACATCTTCCGGGTGTTCTTCCCAGATCCTGATGAGGGCCTTTGAGGCGGCCACACCGGTGGCGCACCCACCGTAACAGGTAAAAAGAAGCACCTTGTAAGGCTTTTTTCCGGAATTCCCTGTTCCCATGGTTTCAGCTCCCTTGCTTCGTGCAGGTCTTTTTGGCCTCCTGCGGGATCGAAAGTGGTTCAAAACCCGGGAGGCAAATTGTCTCTGGCGTCAAACTTTCTAAAAATCCTAAAAGTAAAGACCTGACCCCAAGGGTTTGGGTGTGGTGGCTGCCAATGATTCTACATCTCCTGCACCTGTCGGGCAAAAAGACCCCGGGAGGACAGGTGATCCAAAATCAGCCGGTGAATCATATGCCCCCCTATGGTATAATATCTGTAAAGATTTCAAAATAAGACCGAAAAAGGTGACGACCATGTCCCGAAGACTTGCTATCCTGTACATTTTCTTTTTTACAACCGCCGCGTTCTTTCTGCTTGCCGGGCCGGGAAGGAGTGCGGAACCTGAGGCGGCAGACGGAATGGAGGGAACCATCGTGACGAACGACAAAGTCATAAAGACCGACGAGGAGTGGAAGGCCATCCTGACACCCGAGCAGTTTCACGTGACCCGCGAGGCTGGAACGGAACGGGCCTTTACGGGCGAGTATTACAACCATCACGAGGAGGGCCTGTACCGGTGCATCTGCTGTGGAAACCCCCTTTTCAGCTCCGGTGCGAAATTTGACTCCGGAAGCGGCTGGCCGAGTTTTTACGAACCCTTCTCACCGGAAAGCGTCCGGACCAGGGAGGACAACTCCCTCTGGATGACCCGGACGGAAGTGCTCTGCTCCCGCTGTGACGCCCACCTGGGGCACGTCTTCAGCGACGGTCCGCCCCCCACGGGCCTTCGCTACTGCATCAACTCCGCGGCCCTCGATTTCGAGCCGGCAGAGTGAAAAGGAGGGACCCCTTCGCGGGTCCCTCTTCTCTTGAGGAAACCCCACCCCCGGAAAATCCCATGAATGGTACTATGTAACAACGGCAAGGCACCTGGACATCCCGGTGACAACGGAGAAGCTTTTTTTGCAGGAGAGGAATGCGGGTATGAACGGAGAGATCACCGCGGGACTCCTTTTTCTTTTCCTTGTCGGCATCGCCGGCTGGAAACTGTTTTCTTTTTTGAAGTTTCCTTCACCCGACATGCTGGGGGCCCTGTTTCTGGCCGCAGGCCTCGGTATGTCCGGAATCCGTTTCGCCTTTCCCACCGGCGAAGTGACCTTCCTTTGCAAACTCGTGATCGGCAGTTACATCGGCCTGAAGATCGACAGGACGGTCCTCAGGCAATTACGGAAAGCCCTTCTGCCCGGGGTGCTTGTTTCGATTTGGATGCTGGTCCTGTCCGTAGGCTCGGGCTTTCTTTTGTATTTCAGCACCCATCTCCCGCTGAGCACGGCCCTTCTGGGATCGACAACGGGAGGTCTCTCTGAAATGGCACTCCTGGCATTCTCGATAGGTGCCGATACCGTCACCATAACCATCCTGCAGCTTTTCAGGGTGATTCTCTACCTTGTTTCCATGCCCCTTTTCGCCCGTTTCGTCAGCTCCAGGATGGCAGGAACAAGGGAAAGGAGGGCAATCACCCCCACCGAAAATGTCCCCCAGGAACCGACAAGGCCTGGTTCGCGCGGTGTCGTACGCCTGATCGTTGTAGCCATTGCCGGGGGACTGGCCGGCCGCGGGCTGGGAATTCCCGCCGGGGATCTTTTGGGATCCATGGCGGCCGTAGGCTTCTTCAACACCTTCAGCAGCGGTTTCCCCCGGGTCAATCCCACCCTGCAGTCGCTGGCCCGGATCGGTGTCGGATTGGCCATCGCCCAGGAAGTCACACCCAAGACCGTTGAACTTCTGTCGGAAATGCTTCTGCCCGTGACCATACTGGCGGTCCTGATGATTTCCTCGGCAATCCTTCTGAGCTGGGTCCTTTACAAGATCACGGACTGGAACTACAGTACCTGCCTGCTTGTGTCCTCACCAGGGGGATTGACGCAAATGAGCATGATCGCCGACGAGGTCAACGCAGATCCGGTCACAGTCAGTGTGCTTCACACGGTTCGGCTTATCAGCATCTTGGCGGTCCTTCCCCTTTTCTTCAGGTTCCTGATGGGGTGAACGGCGACAGGCCGGATTTCGGAAATCACGGGAACAGGGAGGAGTTTCTGATGAACGTTGTGGACCAGGTTGCCGAAAAAGGTTTTTGCTCAGGCTGCGGCCTCTGTGCCGCGGTATGTCCGGAAGATGTCCTTTCCATGTTTTTCGACGAAAGCGGCGAACTCCGTCCAAAAGAAGGCACAGGCTGCACGGAATGCGGGATATGTCTCGAGGTGTGTCCCTTTTCGGGGCGCGGGCCGTCCATCGACGATGTGGCAAACTCGCACTACGGGAAATCCCGGGGAATGGACCGGACTCCAATCCTCGGGCATTCCTTCTCCTGCAGGAAGGGACACATCGTGCGGGGTGAATTTCGAACAAAGGGGGCATCGGGGGGCGCGGCCTCCTGGTTTCTGACGCGTCTTCTCGAGCGCGGAGACGTGGACGCCGTGCTGCTGGCGGGACCCGACCAAAACCGGCCCGGGTTCTGGACCTTCCGAAAGGTCATAAACCCCGAGGAGGTCATCGACTTCACGGGGTCGGTCTACCACTCCGTGCCGATCACGGAAGCCCTCAAGACAATCCTGCAGGAAAAAGAAACCCGGCGGTATGCCGTAATCGCGCTTCCCTGCCTGGCCTACGGGCTCAGGAAAGCGGCGTCCCTTTTGCCGGCCCTTGGCGAAAGGCTCGCCTTTTTGGCTTCCATCACTTGCGGCATGATTCCGACCCACCGCTACCAGGAGTATGCAAGTCTCGAATCGGGCGTGCTCCCGAAGGACCTTCTCCGGATGGACTTCAGGCGGCCACCCGAAGAGGACGACAGCGACAACTACCGCCATGCCGCCGTTGCCAAAAACGGCAGCGAGGGGAAAACGGTGCCCGCCAAGGGGCTCCCGCAGTTTTTGTGGGGCCATGGCGGCTGCATCCAGGGCGGGTGCCTCATCTGTGACGACGTCTTCGGCGAAGCGGCCGACGTGGTCTTCATGGACGCCTGGCTGCCTGAGTTCAAGCACAGCCGTCTGGGCAACTCCCTGATTATTTCACGACATCCCCTGGCGGAGAAAATCGCCGACGAGGGGACGGCACAGGGGGAATGCCGGCTGGAGATCATCCCCCCCGAGGATGTCGTCCGGGCACAGGCCGATACCATCCTGATGAAGCGCACCCTGCTCGGCGGCCGCCTGGCGCGCATGGAAAAAGCAGGACAGGTGCCGCCACCCCGCCGGGTGAAACCCGACAGGGACCTTGCAGAAAAGTACCGGGAATTTTTCGACCTTTGCGACGAGGTCCGCACCCTCGCGGCATCGTCACACCTGGAGGATTTTCAGGACCTTGAGACGTTCAGGAAGAAAATGGCCCCCCTCCGGAAGCGGGAGGAGGACCTCAGGGTCCGGGGAAAAGATCCCCTGACCACAATTCCAGGTTGATTGCAGGAGGAAAGCGCCGTCAGGCGTTTTCCTCCTGTTTCTTCTCGTTGCTTTCGCGCGGCCTGAAGACGATGACCGTGCAGGGCGCATGGGCGACGACCTTGGCGGCCACGCTGCCGATGAAAAAGCGCTCCAGATCCCGCATGCCCCTGTGGCCGATGAGAATGACCTTGATATCCTCGTCCCGTTCGGCACGGCGGACGATCTCGCTGTAGGCGACGCCCAGGAGCATGGTGAAATCATAGGGGATGTTGCTCTGGGTCTCGGCAGCCGCCGTCTCGATCAGCGACCTGAACTCCTTTTCAAGGTCCTTGCGATAGGTTTCGTCATACTCCATGGGAACTGGCATGCCCGGAAAAGCCGTCAAAGGGTGCTCCTCGTAGACATGCAGAAATTCGATCCTGTCCAGCTTCTCCTTCCGCACGTGGGTGAAGGCAAACCTCACAAGGTCACGGCTCAGAGGGCTGCCGTCAAGGGCGACAAGGGCCTTTTTCATTTGGTGTTCCTCCTCTCGGGGTCTGTGACGACCCGACTCGTCTTTCTCTTTTATCATCCTATCACGACAGAACTTCAGAACGAAAGGCCCTCTCCGTCCGCCTGAAAAATCTCGTCGAGGGTGACGAAGCGGAACCCCTTTTCAAGCAGGGCGCGGATACCCTGCGTCAAGCCTTCGGCGGTGCCGCTGTCGGGCTGGTTCATGTGGCAGAGGATGATCTGCCCCGGCTTTGCTTCAAAAACCCGTTCCGCCACCTTTTCCGCCGGCAGGGTGGCCCCCTCGTCTCCGAGGACGCTCCAGCCCACCACGTTCATGCCCAGGTCCCGGACAACGGCGACGGCGACCTCGTCGTAATAGTTCGTCCCCGACCGGTAGAACCTCGGGCGCTTTCCCGTGAGCCTCCGGACGGCCGCGGCTCCCCTTTCGATCTCCCGGTAGGCTTCTTCAAGATTTTTCGTTCCCTCGATGCCCCAGGCCGAACGGCCCGTCACCGAACAGGGCCGGTGGCGCCATCCGTGGTTGGCGATCAGAAAAAGAGGATCCGAGGCAAGGTCTGCTGCAATCTCCGGGTTGGCCTCGATCCAGCGGGCGTTCAGAAAGAGGGTGGCCGGGATTTCGTTTTCCCGTAAAAAATCCACGATTTCTTCGTCGTAGCCTGACCCGCGGGGGCCTCCGCAGGCATCCAGGGTCAGGGCCACCTGTTTCCCGTCAGGTTCGAAGGTCCTCAGCACACCGGGAATGTCCTCGCCCCACAGCCGGGGTTTTTGGTCTGCGTATTTCCCGAGGATGTCCCCGAGAGAGGAAACCCGTTCCGAGGCCCCGCCCGATGAAACCAGGAAAGTCCCGATCCATATGGCGGCGACAAGCATCCCGATTCCAACCAGCACCTTGCGTGGAAACCCCATGATTCCTTTGCCTCCTTTTCTTCATGATACAGTACAGGGAGCCATCCCGGACTCCCCGGGAAAAAGGACGGTGATTCCATGACATCCATTTTGGACGATCCACTCATGGGGAACCGTTATTTCTTTCCCCGAATCGGACGGGCAGTTCACCCTTTTACGGTCGCCACCGAAGCGGGGAACCTGCTTTGCTCCTACAGGCATGAGCACCCCGGGGCTGCGACGATCGTACATTTTCATGGCAACGGTGAGATTGCAGCCGACTGGGAAGGTGAGCTTTCCGAAGAACTGCACCGGCGTGGTTTCAACTGCCTTCTGGCGGAATACCGCGGCTACGGTGGATCCGAGGGCTTTCCCGCCCTGGCCTCCATGCTGGACGACGTCAAGGCCGTCGTGGAAGCCTCCGGGGAACCGAAGGAAAAGATCGTCCTCTTCGGGCGGTCTCTGGGGTCCCTTTACGCCATTCACGGCGCCGCAACCATCCCGAAAATCGCAGGCCTTGTCCTGGAAAGCGGCATCGCCGACGTGGCCGAACGGATCCTCCTTCGGGTCAAGCCCCGTGAACTCGGGACGGACCAGGCCGGTTTGCTCTCGGAGGTCAAACGCTTTTTCGATCACGAAACAAAACTCCGCCTATGGAACGGCCCCACGCTGGTATTGCACAGCCTCCATGACGGTCTCGTCGACGTTACCCATGGCGAACGGCTTGCCCGATGGGCCGGAGACCGGGCAGAACTCAAGGTCTTCCGTCAGGGGGACCATAACAGTATCTACTTCGCAAATCAGGCAGAATACCTGGACCTCGTGACGGACTTTCTGACAAAGGTCGCCGGGTAAGGAAAAAGCGCCGGATTGGTGCATCCGGCGCTTTTTTGCCGTTTCCGCTACGTCTTTCGGGTCCACCCGAGACCAAAAAACTCCAGTGCCGGTGGGGCCCAGGGCGCATTTGTTCTCATTTTGCCTTACACAAGCTGGCCTCATAGAGGTGACATGCTACGGTATGTCCCTCGCCAACGGTGCAGGCCGCCGGTTTTTCCTGCTTGCAGCGCTCCATTACATGAGGACAGCGGGGATGGAAGCGGCAAGCCGGAGGTGGTGTTACCAAGTCCGGAACCGTTCCGGGAATCCCTTGCAGTTCGGCGCGCTCCTCCGACGGTATGGCCTGCATCAGTCCTTGGGTGTAGGGGTGTTTTGGGTTGAAAATTACGTCCCGAACATCACCAGTTTCGGCGATATCCCCCGCGTACATGACCCCCACACGGTCACAGACCTCTGCTACAACTGACATGTCATGGGTGATCAGCAGAACGCTGGAATGCTTCTTTTTGACAAGCTCACTCAGCAACGTCAGCACCTGGGCCTGGACCGAAACATCCAGCGCCGTCGTCGGTTCGTCGGCGATCAGCAGCGACGGCTCCGAGGAGAGCATCATCGCAATCATTACGCGCTGAGCCATTCCTCCAGAAAGCTGGTGCGGGTAGTACCGGGCCACCTTTTCCGGTTCGGGGATGTTTACCTCCGCCAGTCGGTCTATAACGGCCTTCTTGGCCTCCCGCTTGCTCATGCCGTGCGCCACCAGCACTTCGGCTATCTGTTCCTGAATACGCATGACCGGGTTCAATGCGGCAACAGGGTGCTGCATGATCATGGTGATTTCTCTTCCTCTGATCGTATCCCGCAATCTATTCTTGTCCATTGCGAGCAGATCCTCGCCCTTGAAGAAGATCTTGCCGCTTTCGATACGCCCGGGGTTTCGGACAAGGTCGAGGATCGCCGAGGCGGTCACGCTTTTACCGCAGCCCGTCTCTCCGACAAGGCCAAAGAACTCCCCTTCGTTAATCTGAAGGTTGACGCCGTTAATAGCACGCACGATGCCTCTGTAGGTATAGAAGTTAACGTAAAGATCCTGAATGTCTATTAATGTCTCGGCCATTAGTCTCCCCTTCTCAGATGCGGGTCAGAGATGTCGCGGATTCCGTCCCCCAGAAGGTTGAAACCGAAGACAGTCACAAAAATCGCCAGGCCCGGAAATGTGGGAACCCACCACTGGTTCACCAAAAAATCCCGACCTGTGCTCACCATAAGCCCCCACTCCGGCGTCGGTGCCTGCGCCCCCAGCCCGATAAAGCTCATGCCGGCGGCGATACGGATAACATTCCCCATGTCCAGCGTGGCCCTGACGATAGTCGTCGACGAGCAGAGAGGAAGAATGTGGGAGAAAAGAATCTTCCATCGCGGTGTCCCCACCGCCCTCTCGGCCTCGATAAAGGTTCGCTCCTTGATACTCAGTGTCTCACCCCGGGCGAGACGTGCGTAGGCCGGCCACATGGTGATGGCGATAGCGATCATCGTGTTGGTCAGACTGGGACCGAGGGCAGCACCGATTGCCATGGCAAGCACAAGACGGGGAAAGGCCATGAAGATATCGGCCAGACGCATGATCACCTCATCAAGCCAGCCTCCGAAGTAACCCGCGATAATGCCCAGAAACACACCCAGCGGGAGGTCGATGAGCAAAACGATGATCATGATCTTCAGCGCCAGGCGTGTCCCGTAGAGCACCCGGGAGAAGATATCCCGCCCCAGTTCGTCGGTTCCCATCCAGTGTGCTCCCGACGGGACCTGCAGCCGGTTGCCCAGGTTCATCTCCACAGGGTCATAGGGAGCAATAAACGGCGCAATCACGGCCACCACCACCAGGCCCAAAACGATGGCGAGTCCCGCAATGGCCAGTTTGCTCTTCTTGACAGCGAAGAGCACCTCCCGGATCTGGGAGAATTCCGAAGCATGCCTTTCCTTCCAGGTCCTGAGTCGTTCTCGTGGTGTACTCATAGGCATCCCCTAATATCTCACTCTCGGATCCAGGAAGCCGTACAACAGGTCGACGATCAGATTGCTGGTGGCGAAACAGACGGCGATCAGCGTTACCGAGCCGATAACGGCGTTGAGGTCCAGGGCAAGGAAGGCGTTCACCGAGTAGCGGCCCAGGCCCGGATAACCAAAGACCGTCTCCGTCAACACGGACCCTTCCAGCATGTATCCCACGGAGATACCGGTCATTGTAATCACCGTGATCGAGGCGTTCTTCAAGGCATGGCGGAGGATCACCGTCCGCTCGGGCAACCCCTTCACGCGTGCCGTACGGATATATTCCTCGTTGAGGATCTCCAGCATGGAGGAGCGTGTGGTTCGGCCGATATATGCGGTCTGTATCCATCCCAACACCATCGCCGGCCCTAAAAGATGATAGAGGGCATTCCAGAACTTCCCGATCTGGCCGGCCAGCAGACTGTCAATGGTATACATGCCGGTGACTGTAGGCGGGGGAGACAACGTGATATCCAGCCTTCCTCCCGCCGGAAGCAGCTGGAGATGGTAGAAAAAAAGCAGTATGATCAAAAGCCCTAACCAGAATGCCGGCATGGAGATACCCACAAGGGAGAAGATCCGGCTCAATGTGTCGGGCCACTGGTTGCGCTTGACCGCTGCGATGATTCCCAGAGTGATCCCCAGGATGATGGCGATGATCATCGCAAAAATGACAAGTTCCAGGGTTGCAGGGAAGTATTTCTTCAGGTCCATTATGACTGGATTGTTCGTGCGCAACGAGATGCCGAGGTCAAGCGTCGCCACCCCTTTCAGGGTCTGGAGATACTGCTGGTGCAACGGAAGATGAAGCCCCAGCAGTCGTTCTGTCTTTTCCACCAGCTCCTGGGGGGCGTTCTCACCGAGAATGGCCCCTACCGGGTCCGCGGGAATTATATGGGAGATGATGAAGGTGACGGTAACGACACCGAAAATCACCACAAAAAACAGAGCCAGTCGTTTCAATACATAATGGCCAAAACTCATTTGTCATTCCTCGCAGCTATCAAGATTTCCTCCACGGCATTCTTCGGGTCAACCGCCCGCTCTGACATGAAGGGTCAAGGCAAAGCCCCGGGGCGGGGCGAGGCTCCGTCGCCCCGGGGTGCGGATATCGGCAAGTTGCGTCCTACTGCTCGAGCTCCACAAGCTCCAGGTGTGTCTCTGTCAGCGGATTGAGGGAGAAATTCTTCACGACATCCCGGAGGCCGACCTGTCCAGAGAACTGGTAGAGAATCTCGAAGACGCTCTCCTTCTGCCACATCTTCTGGATATCCTCGTACAGAGCTTTACGTTCCGCCGTATCCTTGATGAACTGCGCCTTTTCGACCATGTCGGTCAGCTCTTCGTTGGCATAGGCGTTCCGCCAGGCAAGCTGCTTGATCTTCGCGTCGTCACCGGTAGTTCTGCAATGAGCGAAGGGCTTGGCCATGGCGTCGGGGTCGCCGTAGTCGGCACCCCAGCGGGCGATGACGACTTCAAGGCCCTGCTCCCTGTATTTGCCAAGCAGTGTCGTGTAGGCCATAGTCTGGAGATTGGTCTTGATCCCCACGGCATCCAAGTTTGCCTTGGCCACGGTGCCGGCTGTGGCGAGGAAATCGGGGACGGTCAGGTTGATTTCGATTCCATCGGGATAACCGGCTTCCGCAAGGAGAGCCTTCGCCCGTTTTGGGTCGTAGGGGAATGGATCTTCTTCGTAATGTGCGAACATGCCTTTGGGAATAAAGGTATGCAGCTCCGTAACACCACCGCCAATGGCCTTGACCATGCCTTCGGTGTCGATGGCCGACTTTACGGCCTGGCGCACCTTTACGTTGTCCAGAGGCTCCACGCTTGCGTTCATGCCAAGGTAGATCATCTTGAACATGGGTGTGGTGGTGGTATAAAGACCCTCGGTCGCCTCGACATCGGGGATCTGGTCATACTCGAGGTTCCAGGCGATGTCGATCTCGCCGCGTTTGAGCTGCAGCAGCTGGCTGGAGGACTCGGGGATATCGACGATGATGATACGGTCGATCTTGGGCTTCTCGCCCCAGTAGTGGGGGTTCGCCTTCAGAACTATCCGCTCTTCCCTATCCCAGGACTCCAGCACGTAGGGGCCGCTTCCGACCGATGTGGTGTCAAGATAGGCCGACCCCATGTCACCATCTTTCTCATGCTCCTGCGTTGCGGACTTGTCTACCACTCCGGAAATGTAGGTCATGCAGGACATGACCAGCTGCGGCGAGTAGGGGGCATCCATCTCCACCTTGATCGTGTTCCCTTCGGCGCTGATATCGTCTTCGCCAACACCGAACTGGGTGAGGATCCAGGAGGGAGTCGCACCCATCGCAACAACCCGCTTCAGCGAGTAGACCACGTCTTCGGGCAACAGCGGTTCGCCGTTGGAGAACTTGACCCCTTCGCGGAGCTTGAACTTCAGGGTCTTCCCGTCAACCTCCCAATCCGTCGCCAGGCAGGGCTCGATCTCACTGGCGGAACCGGGTTTGAACTTCACCAGACTGTCATAGATGTTGTTGAGCAGCCAGTGCCCTTCAACCTCGTAGCAAGCGGCCGGATCGAGCGTCACGATGGTGCCGGTGTTCATCCCGATCACGAGCGGCTTCGCCGCGGCGACACCTGCAACCGCCGCCACCATCATCACACTGAAAAGCCCCATTACCAATAACCTCTTCCGACGTTTCATCCTGCCAACCTCCCTTGGACTTGTGTTGGATGGACATCAGGTTGTGCAACCCCCGGGCTCCTTCGGTGTTCCTGACAAGACACGGCATCTCTTTGAACAGGACACCATGGAAGAGCACGGGGTTACTCTACACTGACGCAGGGACACTGCGTCAGGAATTCCCTTTCGTAATCCGCCCCGTGGCCCGGTTCATCAGAAAGCATGATGGCGCCACCTTCGTAACGGGCCCCTCCGGTCACGGGATCGGTTTTCATGTTCCAGTGTCCGTCAAGATCGGCGAAGGCGATGTTCCGCCGGGCCGACATCAAATGCGCCGCTGCAGTCAGGGGAAGCCGGGACTCGGTCATACAACCCACCATGCAGGCCATGCCACAGGCCTCGGCGATGGCGTTCACCTTCAGGGCGTGGTGGATCCCACCGGTTTTGGCGAGTTTAATGTTGAGATAGTCACAGCACCCCTTTGAGGCCAGCTTGAAGGCATCCTGGTGACTGAACACCGATTCGTCGGCCATAATCGGCACGGTTGTCTGGTCACGGAGGCGTTGCATATTCTCAAAGTCCCAATGGGCGAGAGGCTGCTCACAGAACTGGATCCCAAGAGGTTCCATCGCCTGAAGCACCTTGACGGCCGTCTTGTAGTCCCACCCCTGGTTGGCATCGAGACGTATAGCCACATCGGGACCTACCGCTTTTCGTATCTGCTCCACCCTGTAGAGATCCTCGCCAAAGGTGCTGCCCAGTTTCACCTTGATTGCCTCAAAGCCTTCCTTGCGGTATTGCATGGCCTTGTCCACCATTTCTTCAGGAGGTGCCAGGCTGACCGTGTTATCGGTATACACCGTTCTCCGGGCTCCGCCCAGCAGGGCATAAAGCGGCATATCGGCAGTCTTTGCCAGCAGGTCGTACAGAGCGATGTCGAAGGTGCTTTTTAGAGCGCTGTTTTTATGCAACGCCTTGTCAAGGATACGAAGGGCCCCCTCGATATCCCGGGAGGGCTGCCCCAGCAGCCTCCGGGCCAGCTCTTCCCCCGCGGCAAGGGCTGCATTCTGCGTTTCCCCCGTAACAGGAGGGTTTGGCCGTGCCTCGCCGGTTCCATACAGGCCGTCACTCGAATAGATTCGCACGATGATATTATGGGCGCAGGTAATTTCCGCAAGGGATGTCCTGAACGGTTCAATCAGTTCGAAATCCGCCTTGTAGAGTTCGATCCCGATTATTTCTGCCTTCCGGTTCATCTGGTTCCTCCCCTGGCACAGATCCGCCGATACCTTCCCCGGCTTTGCCGGGGGCTAGTAAAGGTGACAGGCAACACAATGGCCGTCGCCGACATCCTTTAGTTCCGGACGCTCGGTTTCGCAGACGGAACCGATTTTTTTGAAACAGCGTGTGTGGAACGGACAACCTTTGGGAGGATCGATGGGGCTCGGGATTTCTCCCTTCAAAATGATTTTGCCCCCCCTTTTATCCGGATCGAGCTTGGGCGTTACCGATATGAGCGCTTCAGTATAGGGATGAAGAGGCTGCTTGAAGATTGTTTCCGTTTTCCCTATCTCCATGATTCTTCCGAGATAGAGTATGGCCAGTTTCTCGGTAAAAAGCCTGACGACGGAGAGATCGTGCGTGATGAAAAGATAGGTGAGATTCAGTTCGTCCCGGAGACGTTTCAGCAGTTTCAGCACCTCCGCCTGGACCGAAACGTCCAGGGAGGACGTGGGCTCGTCGAGGACGACCAGTTCCGGATCAAGGATCAGTGCCCTGGCGATGGACACCCTCTGCCGCTGCCCGCCGGAGAGCTCATGGGGATAGCGGTAGAGGTGCTGCTCGTTCATCCCTACAAGGGAAAGGAATTGTCCGACCTTCTCCACCATTTCCCGCTCACTGGAAGCCAGACCGTGCGTCCGCAGCCCCTGGCCGATGATATCCTTGATTTTCTTCCTCGGATGCAAAGATGCGTAGGGATCCTGAAAGACAATTTGAAGCTTCCGGCGGAGCGGCTTCTCGTGTTCCATATTAATGCCGGTAATATCCTGTCCGTCATAGAAAATGGCGCCTTCCGTTGCGTCGAGAAGCTTCAGAATGACCCGTCCCAGGGTCGTTTTCCCCGAACCGGATTCACCGGCGATACCGAAAATATCGCCTCTGTTGACATTCATTGACACGGCATCGACAGCTTTCACTGTCCTGTGCCCGTCAAGGGGAAAGTACTTCGACAAATTTTCGATTTCAAGTATCGTACCCATATATTTCCCCTTACTGTCGGAACAGGAGGATCAACACTGCCCGGCCAATTATACCCGCCACCGGCAATAAACCATCTGTTTTTAACTTTATCTACTCCACTGTTCAACGTCAAGCTACCGAAGGTGGCAGGGTCTTCTTTTCACCGATCCGTTACACCTTTCGGGTCCACCCGAGGCCGAGAAAGTCCAGGGTTTCGTCGGTGGGGCGCCCGTCGCAGTCCCAGCCGCGGGCCGCGTAGTATTCGTCGAGCATCTCTTCGAGGTGTGTCGTGACGCACTCTGGCGTGTCGCTGTAGCACCCGAAGGCCGGAACCTGGAGCACCTTCTCAGGAAGGACGTCGTCGGCTCGGGTCACGCCCTCGCGGACGTTGAAAAGCCGCTGCAGGGTATAGACCCGGCTCCCCGCCCTGAGGAGATCCCTGGCAGTGACGGGCCTTCCCGTCAGGGCCGTCATCATTTCCGCCATGTCATCGACGGTCACGCCGGCGTAGGCGTAGAACTTGCAGAAGCCCAGCATGTCGGCGAGCATGCCGAAATCGTGAAGGATCTTGACGGCCTCGCCTTTCCCCGGCTCGTCCCAGCGGTCGATGTCTGCGGGGTCCGGAAGCCCGTAGGGTAAAAGGCCGAAGTCCGCCTTCCCGGCGTCCCAGGCCATCCCCTCGATGGGATGAATATGGTTCATCCCCGTGTTGCCCACGGCGTAGGAGAGGCCAAGGGCTTTCCCGGAGCGCGGGTCGTGGGCGGGACCTTCAAGTCCCTTCACGTGAACGGCCAGCCTTTCCGCGCCGCCGCCGATGCGTCTTGCCGCCTCCCTGACGCCCTCGGCCAGAAGGTCCCCCAGGCCCTCCCGGCATACGATCCTCTCCAGCAGGTCAAGGGCGCCCTCCATGTCCCCCCAGTCAAGGCTTCGGCCACCGTTGTCGGACGGCCCGAGGAGCCCCTGTTCAAAACAATCCATGGCGAAAGCGATGGCCGACCCGGCGGAAATGGTGTCAATCCCCATCTCGTTGCACACCCAGGAGGCGTGAACGGCGGCATCGACGTCCTCGTTCAAAAGATAGGAGGTGAAGGTGGACATGGTCTCGTACTCGCAGCCTTCGTGGG
>JBNGCT010000032.1:0-15324 GCA_049974965.1 Thermovirgaceae bacterium | reverse complement strand
CCCGAAGGGCCTTCTTCACGAAATCATCCACAACGTTGCCGATGTATTTGTCCATTTCAGGGTAGATTTCCCCCAGGGCTTCAACGGCCCGTTCCTTGATGGCCGAATTTGCTGCGGAACGGGTTTTCTTTTCGTGAATCTGCACGGCTTCGTAAATTTCCCCGTACAGGTTTTCGGAAATCCAGGAATCTATTTCGGGATGTTCCTCCGGATCCGGGATGACCATCTTCTCCTTGCCCACGGCTTCAGCCATTTGAATCTGCATGTCGACGATCTTTCTGATCTCCTGTTGCGCGAGATCCAGGGCATCCACAAGGGTCTCCTCGGAAACCTCGAAGGACCCCGCCTCCACCATTGTCACTCCGTCACGATGCCCGCTCACCACAAGATCCAGGGTACTCCTGCTCATCATTGTCTCCGTCGGATTGACCACAAGCTCGCCTTCCACGCAACCTATCCTGACAGCCCCGACCGGCCCCGACCAGGGGATCTCCGACATGGCGAGCGCCGCCGATGCACCGTTGATGGCGAGAACATTGGGCGGATTTTCCTGGTCGACGGACAGGGTGGTCACCACCACGTGGACATCGTGCCTCATATGCTGGGGAAAAAGGGACCTGATGGACCGGTCCGTCAGCCTGGCGGTCAGCACCGCCGTTTCGGAGGGGCGACCTTCCCGTTTGATGAATCCGCCGGGTATCTTTCCTGCCGAGTAAAACCTTTCCTCGTAATCCACAAGCAAGGGGAAGAAGTCCAGCCCCTCCCTCGGGGAATCGGTAACACAGGCGGTCACCAGGACGACGGTTTCCCCCATGGTGACCTTTACCGCTCCGCTTGCCTGCTTTGCCAACGTTCCTGTTTCGAAAACCATTCTCTCGCCGCCGATTTCGACGGAAAACACTTCCTGCATGTTCTTTTTCCTCCTCTTGTCTTTCATCCTTTTTGTCTATCCATAAAAGGATATCATATATGCACCAAAAGAAAGGACGAGGGCAAAGCCCTCGTCCCCGGAATGACCTGCGAATTTTCTGCCTGAAGCGAAAGGCAGGTTGTCAGTGGCGAAGCCCGAGCCGCTGGATCAGCGTGCTGTACCTGTTGAAATCCTTTTCGCGCAGGTACTGCAACAGGCGGCGTCGCCTTCCCACCATCTTGAGAAGCCCTCTCTGGGAATGATGGTCTTTTTTGTGCACCTTGAGATGTTCCGTCAGTTCCCTGATCCTGGCGGTCAGGATGGCTACCTGGACCTCCGGCGACCCCGTGTCCGCCGGGTGGGTCTTGAAATCCTCGATGATTCCCTGTTTCTTCTCCTTCTGGATCATGTCCTACCACCTCTTGATGAAAAATCCCACAACCAAGTGGCACGGCAAAAAGCACGCGACCGAGTAGTGGGTGCTGGTATTATACCATCCTCACGGCCCTGCGGCAAAAGGGAGGTTCCTGTGAAGACGTTCCCGTGAAACAGGCAGATAAGGTTCTGCTCATTCTGCACTCGACATTTTCTTAAACATGTGCTTATATTGTTAATAATAATGTGAATATCCACTGATTTCTGAGCGTTTGGAGGGAGTCTCATGATGAAAATCCTCATTGTGGAGGATAACAGGGATCTTGTTCAGGTCCTGGCCGAGGGTTTCGAAGAAAACGGGTTCACCATCGAAAGCGCCTTTGACGGGGAAGACGGTTTGCACAAGATCAAGAACAACGACTACGACTGCATCGTCCTGGACATTATGCTACCGAAAGTCGACGGGTACGAGGTCGTCGAAAAAGCCCGGGAGGCGGGCAAGGACACACCGGTCATCGTTCTTACCGCAAAAGATACCATAGAGGACCGCGTCGAAGGACTCAACAGGGGCGCCGACGATTACCTCGTGAAACCCTTTGATTTCAGGGAACTCCTCGCAAGGATCAACGCCCTGATTCGCCGCAGGTCGGAACAGAAACGGCCGCTGCTCAAGTGCGGGCCGCTCATGCTCGATCCCGTTGCGAGGGAATGCACCGTTGACGGGGAAAGTGTCCCCCTGAGAAGACGTGAATTCGACATCCTGGAACTTCTCATGCGCTATGAGAACCAGGTTTTCACCAGGGACCGCATCATCGCCCATGTCTGGCAGAAGGAATACGACGGAACCAGTAACGTCGTGGACGTTCACGTCAAGTACCTCAGGGACAAACTCCGCCCCTACAACCTTGACACTTTGGTCGTCACCGTTCGCGGCGTCGGATACAAGGTTGCCTGCCCGAATTACGAGTAATCGTTTTTTCGGGAGCCTATCCTCCAGAGTGACTGGAAAAGGGGAAAGGAAGACTTTGCCGAAGGAGCGGAGGGGGGCATTTCTCCGCTCTTTCAGGTTCAGAATGATGTTTCTCGCATCCTTGTCAATCCTGCTCGTCACCGTCCTCTTCAGTGCGGCCGTTTTCATTTTCTTTACCTGGACGGAACTCGACAGCCTGGACAAGGCTCAGGAGCATATTCTTCGCTTTCTTGCGGGCAGGATAGAAGAAGCCGGCCAATTCTATCTTGAAAGTTCCGAATACGAAGAACTCCGCCAGACCTGGCAAAGTCACAATGCGGAATTCCAGATTTATCGTTCCGGCTGGGACTACTGCGAGAACATCCTGTCTGCGGGAAACCGGATTGATCCCCTGGGCCCGGAACTTGCCAGGGCGATCGTCGAAAAGGGACCGGGAGCTTCCACGATAGACCTCCTTGCGATGATGATCATACCCGAGACATACTGGCTCTCGCCATGTTTTCCGGGACCTGCGAGAGATCTTTTCAGGATCGGTTGGAGACGGCTCGGCCTGGACGGCGGAACCTATTACCTTTTTGTTCTGCATCCCCTCCATGGCCTGCTCGCATCCCGGGGATCGCTTTTGCGAATGATCCTTTTCCTGCTCGGCCTCACGGTACTTCTTTCAACGGCGATAGGTTATTTTACCGCGAGAAACGCCATAAAGCCCTTTTCACGGATCAACAGGGCCATTTCAAAGGTTTCAACAGAAAACATGAAACTTGATGTCTCGGTCCAGGATACCGACGAGGAAATCCGTGAAACGATCATCCGCATCGACAGGATGCTTGAAAATCTCGAAAAGTCGATACGCCAGCTCCAGCAATTCACGGCTGATGCGAGCCACGAGCTCCGGACCCCTCTCGCCGTCATGAAGGGAATTACCGAAGTAGCGCTTCTCAAGGAACGCGAAAGCGAATACTACATGGGGAAACTGCAGGAACTTGCAGGTCACATCGAGGGCATGCAAACCCTGGTGGGGGCGTTGCTCGAACTGGCCCGACTCGACACGTTCAGCAGGATCGACCCCAGGGAAGCGGTGGAACTTCTCATTGTCGCCGATGACGCCGTTGCGGCTTGCGAACCGCGCAGCCGGAAAAAACGCCAGTCTCTGGAAAAGGATCTTTCGCCTGCTCCGACATACGGCCGGGAAGCCCTGCTCCTCAGGCTCGCCACGAACCTCCTTGACAATGCCGTCAAATACACGCCCGAAGGCGGAACGGTCCGTATTCGTACCTGGGCCGACAGAACCCGAGGGGAGGCTGTTCTTGAAATCGAGGATACAGGCAGGGGAATGACACAGGAAGAAATGAGTCACTGCTTCGACCGTTTCTGGAGGGCTGACCACGCGCGTTCCACCACCGGCTATGGACTCGGGCTCCCCCTGGTCCTCAGAATAGCGGAACTTCACGAAGCCCGGCCTGAAATCAAGTCCCAACCGGGGCAGGGAACGCTTTTTCGCTTCCGCTTTACTCTCGATGAAAAATCCCTCGAAAACTACGGTGACCTGGAATGATGCAGGGCGGCCTCAGGCCGCCCTGCATCATTCCTTCAGGAGCCTTACATCCTCATCGAGACAAAAAAGGTTCGTCCGTCCCGCCACACCAAAAGAACGGCGGTGTTCTGCACTCCGCCCATGACATTTTGCCACGACTTGACATCATCCACCGGCCTGCCGTTGACTTCGAGGACGATGTCACCTCTTTCGAGGCCTATCCGGTCAGCCGGAGAACCCGCCAGAACTTCGGCGACGGCCATTCCCCTGGTTGAGGGAGCCCCGAGTTCGCTTTTGAGCTCCGGCGTGACAGGCTCAACCCGCAATCCGAGCCGCTCCTCGGTCTCCTTCAGCGACCGCTTTTGTTCCTGCGACTGGCCGGGAACACTTCCGAGGATAACGCTGACCTCGCGCTCAGCGCCCTCACGGATCACGGTGAGTCGCACCTTTTCTCCTTCGAGATGGCTGCGGATGCGAAGCGAAAGATCGGTGTGATCCTCAATCGCTTCCCCGTCGACAGCGACAATGACATCCCCTCGACGGAGACCCGCTTGCGCGGCGGGAGAATCGCGAACCACGTCGCTCACCACGGCACCTCCATCGCGCTCGACACCATAAGCATCCGCGAACTCGGGCGTCAGCGGCTGGATGTACACGCCGAGCCATCCTCTCTTGACGGTTCCGTACTTGACGAGATCATCCAGTACCTGTTTTGCCATGTTGACGGGCACTGCAAAGCCAATGCCCTGGGCATAGGGGATAATGGCCGTGTTGATTCCTACAACCTCGCCGTCAAGATTGAGCAGGGGGCCACCGCTGTTGCCGGGGTTGATGGCTGCATCGGTCTGCAGGAAGCCGTCAAAATTGAGATTTCTTGCACGGACGGAACGGTTCTTTGCTGAAATAACACCCACCGTAACGGTGCTCTCGAAACCGTAGGGGTTCCCTATGGCGATCGCCCATTCACCGACACGAACGTCTTCGGAATCGCCGAGTTCAAGAACGTGAAGGCCCTTTGCTTCAATCTTGATGACGGCGAGATCAAAGGTTGGGTCCGTTCCTACAATCTTCGCGGGGTACGACGTCCCGTCCGCCAGGGTTACTTCGATCTTGTCGGCATCAGCAACTACATGGCTGTTTGTCAGGATGTAGCCGTCTTCACTGACGATGAATCCCGACCCCTTCCCCTTCATGGGGATGATTCTCGAAAACCTTTCGAACTGCTCGCCGAAAAATTCCCTGAATAAGGGATCATCCCCGAAGGGACCCAGGGACTGCCGGACCATCGTTTCCGTATCGATGTTGACCACCGCCGGCGAAGCCCCTTCCACGATCTCTGCAATGGGGCTGCCGGAAAAAACATCCATTTGAGCCTGCGAAGGCACCACCCCTCCCAGGACGACTACACCTGCGGCAACTGCCATCACAAGCAGGCGACACATTTTTCCTGTCATTTTTCCATGCATTGGTTTCACCTCCCGTAACGGGATATATACTAGGCAAGACAAAGGCTTTTTACATCGTATATTCTACTGAAATCGGATCCCCCACCTTGAAGCCCAGGGCATCCGCCGCCTTTCCCTTGTTGACCGCTATGGAAAGATACCCCCAGCTGTCTTCGAGAATGACGAGATCCCCCAGCCCCACGTCGGCAAAAGTTTTCCCAACGGAAATGCTGAAAAGCCATCCCCGGCTGATCCGCATGGCGCCCTCTTTTCGCCTGTCGAGCCATTTCCACGGGATATTGGTCCTGACCGTCCCGTAGGTGTCGATCAGAGCGACAGCGCCGGAGATTTTCTCCTTCTCCTTTGAAGGTTTCTGAAGGGGATACTCGGCAAGACCAAATCCCTGGACCTCCTTGCCGAGCACCGACGGGGACATTCCGGCAGCCAGGTCGGCAACCACAGGCGCCATAATATCCCTGGCATGAAAAGTCGGCGAGACGGACCGGTTTTCATAATGTTCCGGATGAAGTTCCCAGACCTTTTCCACTCCTCCTATCCGTTGGGCCGCAGGTAAAAGAAGGCCATTGTCCGGACCGACGAGAAAGTCTCCCCTATCCGCCTTGATGACAAGAATGGACCGATCCGTTCCGACACCGGGGTCAACGACGGCCAGGTGAATCCCGACAGGAAAGTAGGAAACGGCTCCTGCGAGCATCCAGCCTCCGGACACGATATCGAAAGGCGGGACATCGTGGCTGATATCAACAAGGGGAAGCTCTACTCCCCTTCCGATCAGGACCCCCTTGCAGCATGCGACGGTTTCATCGCCGGATCCAAAGTCCGAGAGTAAACTGATACACCGCCAGACACCCCTCGGCTCATGCATCGCTATACCTCCTCACCCTTGCGTCCATATCTATTACTATAGCATTGGAAGAAACTCCGGGGATGACTCCGTCCGACAAGGCATCGGAACCGGAAGTCTGCCTATCATAATTGTCTTCACTGGAGGGTCGTCATGACAGCAAAAGGGCTTTTCGACATTCTGCTACGGCTTTATGGACCCCAGGGCTGGTGGCCCGCTGATTCTTTTGACGAGCTGTGCCTCGGGGCCATACTTGTCCAGAATACCAGCTGGAATAACGCCACCCTGGCCCTGCGGAATCTCTCGGAAAGAGGGCTTCTCTCTTTGAAAACCATCGCCGCGGCCCCACCGGGGGTCATCCTTGAGGCCGTTTATCCTGCCGGAACCTACCGACGCAAGGCCTTCGTCATCAAGACCTTTTCCCGTGATTTTTCGATCGCCTTCGAAACTGCAGAAAATTTCCGCACGTCCGATTCCTTTGTCTCCAGAGAATGGCTTCTCGCCAGAAGAGGCATCGGCCCCGAAACGGCGGACAGCATTCTCTGTTACGGTGCGGGAGAACCCTTCCTGGTTATCGATTCGTATACCCGCAGACTGGCCCACCGTGCAGGCCTTTTGGATGCAGGAGATGTATCCTATGAAGGAATTCAGGGAAAACTCCAGAAGGACCTGCCGAAGGACGCCGCTGTGCTCGGAGAATTCCATGCCCTGATCGTAAGGCATGGGAAGGATTTCTGCGGAAAAAGACCATCCTGTACTATCTGTCCGCTTAAAACACGCTGTCTTTTCCCGAAATCCTGTGATCCCTGACCCGCTGCACGAGCAAACACCTGTTTTTGTCAAAAACACCCGCCCCTGGCGAAGAGGCTTACGTGTAAAACGGCTTCGCCTGGGATTTTTTCCTGCGGGCGGAAGCGGGAGTGACGACAACCCGCCGGAGGGGCTCCGAGCCCGTGGAAGAAGTCTGGACGTCTTCCCGTTCTTTCAAGGCAAGATGAACCACCCGGCGTTCCCAGCTGCTCATCGGTTCGAGCTTGACCGAACGACCCTTGCGGACCGCTTCCCGCGCCGCAGCGGAAGCCAGCTTCTCGAGGCTTTCCTCCCTCCGTGTACGGTAACCGTCACTGTCGAACCTCAGGCGCCGCCTCGAAGCACCATCCCTCAGCGTCAGGTTCGTAACATATTCAAGGGCTTTCAGGGTTTCACCGTACCTTCCTATGATAATCCCGGCGTCCTCTCCACTGAGATTGACGATGCCGTCATCCCTGAAATCCGCTTCAATATCGAGTCCCATCATTCCGAGGAGGCTTTCGACAAACCTCCTTGCGTCCAGCAATTGGGGATCAGACGCCAGGGCAATCCGCACCCGCATTCTCTTTCCGAGGATGCCGAACAGTTTCTTGTCCTCGCCGATCACGGTCACTTCCACGTCTTCGGGATCAACGGACCACTTCAGTGATCCCAGATGGCGGGCCTCATCCAGATTTTGTACTTCAGCGACAAACTCCCTGTCATCCATGGGGATCACCATCACCTCCTAACTCTTCGCTTCACCGGACTCCTTCTTGGGAGGCTTTTCCTTGTAGAGCGCCGGTTTTTCCTTCATCTCCACCTCGGTCTTGTGCTTGATGCGCCATTGCTGGGCCACACCGATAAGGGACGATACACCCCAGTACAGGAGCACACCACCTGGCAGGCTCAGACAGATGAACGTCAAGAAGGCGGGCATGAACCAGTTCATAAACTGCATCTGGGGACTTGATCCGGCACTGAGCTGCTGTTGATACCACGTCAGGAAGGCGATGAGCAAAAGCAGCAACAGGTTCGGCAGGTAGATTGATACATTCAGCAGCCCCGCCGGATTCGTCGAAAGCCCCGTGAAGACCGCCCCGATGCCGATCGTCTCGGCTGTCACGCCGAGAGCCGATGCCATGCGCGTCAGCACCGAACCTTCAAGGCTGATTCCGATGAAAGTGGCTCCGCCGATATCAAGGTTGAGGAGCACCCGAAACAGCAGGATCAGGATCGGAAGCTGCACGAGCAGCGGTAGGCACCCGGCCGCGGGGTTGACGTTGTTTTCCTTGTACAGGCGCATGATCTCCTTGTTGAGGGTCTCCTTGTCACCCGCATACTTCTCCTGCAGGGCCTTCAGCCTCGGCTGCAGTTTCTGCATTCTCTGCATGCTCACCATCTGTTTGTGGGACAATGGATGCAGAAGAATCCGTATGAACACGGTCAGGATGATGATCGCAAGACCGTAGGAGTGCGTCAGGGAATACAGGGTGTTCAGAACGAGCACAAGGAAATCACTCGCCGCTTGCCAAATTGTACCCAAGTCTCTCACCTTCCTCGGCAGAATTTCGTGGTCCCGGACGCCCTGCCCCCCGGGAGGCAGAACTCTTCCGGCACCGGATCATACCCGCCCGGGTGCCAGGGCCCGCATTTTACGATCCGGACGAGAGCGAGCAGGGTGCCCTTCAGGACACCGAAGCGCTGGACACTTTCCAGCGCATATTGTGAACAGGTCGGATAAAATCGGCAATTCTTTCCCAAAAAAGGGGAAAGCAAAAGCTGATATCCCCTTATTGCGACAGAAAAAAGCCTACCGGGCAGCTTCATTGGATCCGCGCCTCCTGTCAGTCTCCCAATCAGGCCCGGGCCAGTTTTCCCGAAGAAGTCCGGCCCGCTCCATCAACCGTGCACTGTCAAGATACACTTCCCGGGCAGATGTCTTCAACGCGGAAGTCCTGAGGGTGCAGATGACCCAGTATCCGTCGCGCATCCATGGCAACAGGCGCCGTAGCGCCTCTTTCAGGATTCTGCGGCCCCGGTTTCTCTCCGGAGAGTTCCCCTGCTTCTTCCCGACAGCAACTCCCACGCGCGTCGTCCCGTCCAAAGAAGCTATAAACAGCAACCGCACCAGCCTGCCCTGGATTCGGCGACCGGTGCGGAATAAACGGTCAAATTGCCACGCCTTCTGCAAGCGGGCATTCCCGGGATATGGAAAACCTCGTCCTGTCATACGGCAAGTCGTTTTCTGCCCTTGCTTCTCCGGTTCTTCAGGATCCGCCG
This sequence comes from Thermovirgaceae bacterium, assembly GCA_049974965.1. Classification (GTDB taxonomy): domain Bacteria; phylum Synergistota; class Synergistia; order Synergistales; family Thermovirgaceae; genus UBA1876. The sequence continues at coordinate 6,153 of JBNGCT010000032.1, read as the reverse complement.
GCCACTTGCCGACTTTGAACGGCTCAGAAAGCCAAGGCGTCTCTTTCTTCGTTTTGTATGAGGCTGAAACGTCTGTTTCACTCGCGACCACCTCCCTTTCCTTCCATGAAGCCACAATAAGACATGCCGGCCGGCGGCCAGCTTGGATACTATAGCACAGGCTTTATCGGCGGGCAACCGAAAGGCCTGACAATTTGACGCGACGGAAACCGACTCTCGGCAAGTCTTCCGGAATATCCCAATCCTCCCTGGTAAGGACCCTGTTGTCGAGGATGACCACCCTGCCGGAATCCGATGCCGTCCTTATGAGCCGTCCTGCAGCCTGCTTGAGGTACATCTTTGCCATGGGCAATACGATCTCCGGGAAAAGCCTCCCGCCGTAAAGGGCCCTCCGCGTCCGCAACAATGGATCACGGGGATGCTGAAAGGGGATCCTGTCGATAACCACCTGCGTCAGGCCGTCACCGGGGACATCGACGCCTTCCCTGTAGGAGACGCTGCCCACGAGCACGGAAGAATGATCTTTCCTGAACGCTTCGGCGAGAACACCGGGCGGAGCCTCTCCCTGGACAAGGATTTTGTAAGGCTTTTCCTTCAACTTCAATCGCGTGCCGACCTTTTTCAGCAATCTGTGGGAGCTCAAAAGCACGAGCGTTCTCCCATCGTTCATGTCACAGAGCTTTTCCACGACCCTGGCCACGCGGTCGTCGTAATCGTTGTCTGTTACCGTCAACCCGATGTCGACGACCCAGATTTCCATCTGCCTTGCCAGGTGAAAAGGCGAATCCAGAACAACTTTTTCGTCAGCTGCAAGCCCCGTTTCGCTTTCCCAGTATGACATATCCCCTCCAAGGGCCATGGTGGCGGAAACGGCAATCACCGGGTACACATGATCCTGTCCGACCCATTCGGGCACGAAAGACGAGCAATCCGCTGGGACGCTGACAAGGCAGAGACCGTCCCACCAGTAGCCCCACTCCGGGAACATGTCGACCCGGGAGCACCAAGCAAGGGTGTCCCTAAGTCCTGAGGCTTCGTCCAGCCATTGCCCGGCTGCCGAGTGAAGGGTGTCCGATTCCCCGAAAAGATTCTTCTGTTCGAGGCAGGCCATGCCCTTTCCAATCATGTCATCGGCTGCTGCGATGGCATCTTTCGCCTGAAGCGGAAGGTCTTCCGGCCTTTCAAAGAGCGTTCCCGGTTCGAGGGACCCCGCCGCAGCGTCAAAAAAGGAACCAACTTTTTCCGCGCAATCCTGTGCCGCCTTTTTCAGTGCCTCCGCCTTCTGGGGGTGTTCTTTTGCCAAGGAAGAAACCGCATGCCTGGTGCAAAGCTCCGTGATCCGCAACCAGTCTTCACGACAGGCCCTGCGGGTTACCGCAGACCTGGCGGCTTCTGCAACGTGGTGGGCTTCGTCGCAAAACAGCGCGTCATAGAGGACGGGAAACGCCGATGGGGCATGGGAAAAAAACAGATGATAGTTTGCAATAACCACATCCCAGTTTTGCGCTTCCCGGTACATCCGGTAGAGAAAGCACTCGTTCCGATTCGGGCATGATGCACCCCGGCAACCATCCTTTGTTGCGGAGAGTTTTCCGGCAATGGCCGATTCTGGCGATATGCCCAGTTCCGCGAGCTCACCTGTCTCCGTCAGCCGGACCCATGCCGAAAGTTCCCCCCGTGAAGGTGATTTTTCCCCCTCCGCCCCTTCAGGCATCCCCTGTTCACACCATTCCCGGACCTTGAGGGGACACGCATAATGCCGTCTCCCCTTGAGAACCCCGAACCGCAGGCAAGACCCAAGGATGTCCTTCAACTGCGGGAGATGTTGCCGTAAAAGATGCTCCTGCAAGGTTATGGTGGAGGTGAGATACAGAATGCGCTTTGATGATGACAACGCCCAAAGGGCTCCCGGGACGAGGAGCGCCAGCGTTTTCCCGATTCCCGTGGGAGCCTCGGCCAAAAAGGTCTTCCCGTCGCCTGAATTCAGGCAATCCCAGACTTTCTCCGCGAGCTCGAGCTGTTCCCGACGGAATTCGAAGGCAGGGAACGTTTTCGAGAAGACCCCTTCGGGGCCGAACCAGCGTTTCACCAGGAGTTTCTCCTTCCATGTTCCATTTTACGAACAGCTCCGCGACCGACGTATGGTCTGAAACGCCCTGAGCCACAACAGGGCGACGAGCAGTACGGCGAAAAACATCCCTCCCTGCGTATCAGTGAACAAAAGCAGATTGTACCCGCCATGGGCCGCCACAGGAAGGGCCAGAATCGGGAAAAGGCGGCTTGGGCTGCCTTCTGTCTGCTTTTGCCTGGCGGCCTCGTATCCCATGAAAAGGCCGCACAATCCATGCAGCGGGACAGACAGAAGCGCCCTCCACCCTGCCACCGCCCACGGATTTATGGAGCCAATGACATACATGAAATTTTCAAGGGTGGCGAAGCCGAGGGCGACCGCCGTGCCATAGACAATTCCGTCATAGCATTCGTCACAGGCCGGGTGACGGATGTATCTTTTCAGGGCGACCCACTTCAGGCCCTCCTCGATCAGGGCTATCCCGATGAAAGGGTACAGAAGCGGAGAAAGGGCGACCAAAAACCACCCGGTCAGACCCTCCAGAAGGGCGGCGGGGAAAACGAACAGGGCCCCCCTGAAAAAGGACGAAAAAACAAGATTCAGCGGCTCCGGATCGAGCACATCCTTATGATAGAACCACATCAGAAGGAGCAGGCCCGGGGCTGTTGCCATGGCGACGACCCAACCGAGGGAGACATCCAAGACATTCACTTCCTTCAGTTCGAAAGAAAATCGTTTCGCGATTCCAATTCGCCGGATCTTGTAGTATACTGTGCCGTTGTTGCAGCTTTTTTCACACCCATGGTAGAATGAGGCCTGCTGTGGAAGGGGGTGACATATGTGGCGAACTCGAAATCTGCTGCGAAAAGAATGCGGGTTGCTGAAAGAAACAGGGTCTACAACAAATTCTGGACGACCCGTTGCAAAACCACGTCAAAAAAGGTCCTGGAAGCCGTAACCGCAAAAGACTCCGACCTCGCCGTCAAAAGGCTGGACGAGGCGCAGGCCGCTTTTGACAAGGCCGTCGTCAAGGGAGTCATCCACAAGAACAAGGCCGCCCGGAAAAAATCACGTTTGACAAAAGCCGTAAAGAGCCTCTTTCCGCAGGATATCAAGGAGAGTTAGTCCATCCGTTTCCCGGAAAAGTCTTTCCTTTCGGCGGGCCGGCTCTTTCCGGTCCGCCGTTTTGTTTTCTCCCGGGAAAGCCTGAGCACTGCAAGTTCGATTTCGTTCCATATGTCAATGTTCGTCGTCTTTGCGAGATAGCCCGACCGGATCATGTCCTGGACAAATCTGGACAAGCCCTCCCGAGAATACCTCGAAGCTCCGGCCTTCGCCTGTTTCATCTGGTAGGGTTTCGCCCCGAGCGCTTTCAGGAAGCCTTTCTTTCCATTACTTCCGTACCGGGCGGAATACATTGAAAAACGCATCCTCTTGTGCAATGCGCTGATCACCTTCAACGGTTCCTCCCGTTCGCGCATACCCGACAAAGACGACAGGACGTCGTCAAAGCGTTCCTGGCAAAGCCCGTCCAGAAGCCGAAGAAGCAGTCTGCCGCCCTCGTCCAGGCAGAGTTTCCTCACCAGGTTCTCCGTGACGCCTTCGGCGCCTGCGGCCTTTTCGAGCTTCGCCATTTCGCCCGGAAGCTCCTCCGGGTCGTCGATCCACTCGGCGAGAAGCTGCATCGCTTCGCGGGACCAGGGTATTCCCGCACCAGACAAACGCTTCCGCATCCAGGAAACCCTGGCATCCGTCCACGGGGGGATTTTTTCCGCCCTCCGAACTTCCAGCTTCCTGAAAAGCTCCTTCGGGAAATACCTCGAAGGGTCCTCATTATACAGGAGCGCACAGACCGTCTCGGTGTCCTCGCCTGTCTCCACCAGCGGAACAAGTTGTTCCTGCAGGCTTCCCATGGTTTCTGCAGCTTCCACCACGACGAGCCTCTTCGCTTCGAAAAGGCCCTTGCTCCTGCTGTCGGCGAGCAGATCCACCCACATGACCCCTTCGAGCCTGCTGTCGTAAGCGAAACCCTGTTTCCTGTACTCGGCGACGGTTTCTTCAAGGAGCCTGCGCTGGGAAGGCCCCCTCGCGTCAATCACCAGAATTCGTGCCATGAGCCTTATTTTTTCACCACCACATTGACAAGCTTTCCGGGCACGGTGATCACCTTTGTCACGGTTTTCCCCTCGAGCCGTTTTTTCGTCGAAGGGTCCTGGAGGATGCGTTCCCGCATTTCATCGGGAGAAAGACTCGCAGGCATCCTGAACTCGTGACGGACCTTGCCGTTCACCTGAAGGACCACCGTCATTTCATCCTCGACCAGCGACTGCTCATCGGCCTTCGGCCATGCACGGGAGGAGACAAACCCACCGTTGCCGAGCATTTCCCACAACTCCTCGCAAATGTGGGGGGCGATGGGCGTAAGGCACAGCAGCAGGGTCTCTGCACCTTCCCGGAAAACGCTCCAGTCGACTTCGCTTTCCGGCCTGAAAGCCGAAAGGCCGTTTGAAAGTTCCATAAGTCGCGCCACGGCCGTGTTGAACTGGCGCTCCTCTTCAATATCACGGGTTACCCGCTGGATCGTCGAGTGAATCATCCGCTTCATGTCCCGTGTCGCGGGCTTTTCAAGTTCTTCCATGGGGCAGGCCTTTGCGGGAGCTCTTTTCAGGTCATCGAGACGTTCCTCCACAAGTCTCCAGACCCTGTGGAGGAATCGATGGGCTCCTTCGACGCCCTGGTCCGACCAGTCAAGGTCCTTTTCGGGCGGCGAGGCAAAAAGGATGAACAGCCGGGCCGTGTCGGCGCCGTAGGTGTTGATGATTTCGTCGGGGTCGACGACGTTCCCCTTGGACTTTGACATTTTCGCCCCGTCTTTTATGACCATGCCCTGAGTCAGCAGGTTTGTGAAGGGTTCTCTTGCCTCGATAAGCCCGAGGTCCGCCAGGAATTTCGTAAAGAACCGCGCGTATATCAGGTGCAGGCATGCGTGCTCGATACCCCCGATATACTGGTCTACCGGCATCCAGTACGCGGCATCCTTCTTTCTGAAGGGCGCGTCCTGTGTCCACGGCGACGCAAACCTCAGGAAATACCAGGACGAACAGATAAAGGTGTCCATCGTATCCGTTTCCCTCCGGGCCGGCCCGCCGCAGACGGGGCAGGTCGTGGACATCCAGTCCTCCGCTTCGTCAAGGGGATTCCCCCCCGGTTTCATCTCTATCTCCAGGGGAAGCTCCACGGGGAGTTTCCCCTCCGGTACGGGTACGATGCCGCAGGATTCGCAATACACCACAGGTATCGGTGCACCCCAGTACCGTTGCCTGGAGATGAGCCAATCCCTGAGCCGGTAGTTGACTTCCCTTTTCCCCCAGCCGTTTTTCTCAAACCACTGCGCCATCCGGTGAATGGCCTCCCTTGTCGGAAGACCGTCAAATTCTCCGGAATTGCACTGGATCCCGTCTTCTTCATAGGCCTCGTCCATGCTTTCGCCCTCGGGTACGGTCCCGCCTGCGGGACTGATGACCACCCGGACCGGGATCTCGTATGTCCTGGCGAATTCGAAATCCCTCTGGTCATGGGCGGGAACGCCCATGATCGCCCCCGTTCCGTATTCCATGAGGATATAGTTGGCGATCCAGATCGGGACCCGCTCACCCGTCGCCGGGTTGACGGCCGACAGGCCAGTGTCGACTCCCCGTTTGTCGCTTCCTGCGGCGGTCCGTTCCGTTTCGTTGACTGAAGCGCACTCCGCCGCGAAATGGCGGATTTCATCCCCGTTTGCCGCCAGGGACGCAATTGCTTCCACCAGTGGATGCTCCGGCGCCAGAGCAAGGAAGGTGACGCCATAGATCGTATCGATCCTTGTGGTGAAAGTCTCGATGGAAAGATCGCCGCCTTCCACCTGAAAGGAAAGTCTCACGCCCTCTGAGCGACCGATCCAGTTGCGCTGCATGAGCTTGACCCTTTCCGGCCAGCCGGGCAGGTTTTCCAGCGAATCCAGGAGCTCCTGGGCGTAATCGGTAATCCGCAGGAACCATTGCTCAAGGTTCTTCTTGACGACACTGGTACCGCATCTCCAGCAA
>JBNGCT010000031.1:0-15406 GCA_049974965.1 Thermovirgaceae bacterium | reverse complement strand
AATACAGGCCCATCCGCTGCAGGAAGCCCCCGCGGTAGCGGACGGCCAGGTACGGAAAAGCCGCTATGTAGGCTACGCTCGTCAGCAGTCCGTATACCTTCCTGTTCAGTCTAGGCCACCCCGGCTTTCAGGAGTTCGTGGATGTGAAGGACCCCACACAGACTGCCGTCTTCTTCGACAAGCAGGCAGGATATCTCCTTTTCCTCCATGATGTGGATCGCCTCGGCGGCGAGCTTTCCGGGAGCGATGGTCAGCGGGTCGGGACTCATCACTTCGGTAATGGGAAGATCGAGCCCTTCCACTCCCCTGTCCTCGAGAAGCCGCCTCAGGTCACCGTCAGTGAAGATGCCCCCGATCCGCTGCCCTTCGTCGACGATGGCCGTCGCCCCGTAGCCCTTGCTGGTTATCTCGAACAGGGCCTCCCTGACACTGGCATCGGTGCCCACCCGCGGAACCCTGTCGCCCGTTCCCATCACGTCACGGATACGCAGAAGGAGCCTTTTCCCGAGGCTTCCCCCGGGGTGGAAGAGGGCGAAATCCTCCCTGTGTAGCCCCCGTAGCTCCGTCACCATGCACGCCAGGGCGTCGCCGACGGCGAGCTGCAGCGTCGTGCTCGTGGTGGGTGCGAGGCCCAGGGGGTCCGCTTCCTTGTCAACACCGGTGTTGATGAAAAGGTCCGCCTCTGTCGCCAGCCTTGAGGAGGGATCCCCGGCCATGGCGATTACGGGCGCCCCGATCCGCCGGAAAAAGGGCAGCACCTCGATGACCTCACGGGTCTTTCCGCTGTTGGATATGAAAATCCCCACGTCCTCCCTGCAGACCATCCCGAGGTCGCCATGGGAGGCCTCGGCGGCATGAAGGAAGAAGGAGGGCGTCCCTAAAGACGCCAGGGTGGCTGCAATCTTCCGGCCGATGAGGCCCGACTTGCCCATTCCCACGATGACCACGCGACCCTTGCAGGCGTGGACCAGCCGCGCGGCCTCGACGAGTTCGCCGCCGAGCCTTCCCGCGGCCTTGACGAGCTCCCGGGCTTCCATTTCGAGAATCCGCTTTCCCGTCTCGAGCAGGTGCTCGTCCTGGAGTTCCCGGCTTTCACGTTCCCTGGGCAGGCAGAACATCAGCGGGCCTCCTCGTCGGGAAGATCGACGAAACCGATGGAACTGGAAGTTTCGTGCACGGCGGCCACCTGCCTGAGAAGGCGCGGGAGCTCGTTGAGGGGGACCATGTTGGGCCCGTCGCTTTTTGCCTTTTCCGGCTCCGGGTGCGTTTCAAGAAACAGGGCGTCGATCCCCACGGCCGCAGCCGCCCTCGCCAGGGGGAGCACGAACCGGCGGTCACCACCGCTTTTGGCGCCTTGGCCCCCCGGCATCTGGACGCTGTGGGTCGCGTCGAACATGACCGGGTACCCCAGGCTGCGCATCAGGGGGAGGGACCTCATGTCCACCACGAGCTGGCCGTACCCGAAAGTGGTTCCGCGCTCGCAGAGCATGACCTTGTTATTGCCGGCCTCACGGCACTTGCCGGCGGCCTGGGCCATGTCCTTCGGCGCCAGGAACTGGCCCTTCTTGATGTTGATCACCCTGTTTGTCTTTGCCGCTGCCACGAGGAGATCCGTCTGGCGGCACAAAAAGGCCGGAATCTGGAGCACGTCGGCAACCTCGGCCACCGGCGCGGCCTGCCAGGGCTCGTGGATGTCCGTCAGGACGGGGCAGCCCGTCTTCTCCTTGACCTCCGCGAGCCACTGAAGCCCCTTTTCGAGGCCCGGCCCCCTGTAGCTGTGTATGGAAGTCCTGTTCGCCTTGTCGAAAGAGGATTTGAAAATGTAGTCGAGCCCGAGGGACTTGCAGACCGATTTCGCCTTTGCCGAGACCTCCAGGGCAAGGTCCAGGCTTTCCAGGACACAGGGTCCCGAGGCAACAACCAGCCTCCCGTCACCTATCACGATGTCGTTCACGGTAAAGGTCCTGCTCATTTCACATCATCTCCATGTTCCCGGAGCCAGGCTTCCAGGCGCGCCACATCCTCCGGCGTGTCGATTTCTATGGTATCCCGCCAGGTCTTCACGCACCGGATGCGGTAGCCCCTCTCGAGGACTCTCAGCATCTCGAGGCTTTCGACCATCTCGAGGGGCGTGGGATCCCACCGGGCAAACTCCAGCAGCATGTCGCTCCTGTAGGCATAGGGGCCGATGTGCTTGTAGTAGACGGCGCCTGGGTTCCGGGGATAGGGTATGGCCGACCGGCTGAAATACAGCGCCCGCATACGGCCGTCAAAGACCATTTTCACGATGTTCGAGTCGGTGATCTCCGCCTGGTCCTCGATCTGTTTGGCCAGAACCGCCAGGCCGCACCCGGGGTCGGATTCAAGGCTTTCGACGAGCGGGTCGATCATGTCCGGCCCCACCAGGGGGTCATCGACCTGGACGTTGAGGACGGTCCGCGCTTCCGGGATGCGTGCGGCCACCCAGGCCACCCTGTCTCCGCCGCTCGGGAGGTCGCTCGGCGTCAACATCACCTCGGCGCCTTCGTCATGCATGATCTTTTCTATGGATATGTCGTCGGTGGCCACCACGATCCGGTCCACCCTCCTGCAGCGGGCCACCTGCCGGAACACCCTGGCGACAAGCGGCACGCCGTTCGCCGACACGAGGGGTTTGCCCGGCAGTCGGGTGCTTCCATAGCGTGCCGGAATTACCGCGAGAGTTTTCATGGCATCAGCAGCCTCCTTTATTGTTTTCCCACTCCCGGGCCAATCTTTGCCAGACCCGTGTCCTGAGATCCCAGCCGAGTTCGACGGCGGCGAACTGGACAACTCTGTCCAGCGCGCCCGACGGGCCCATTCTGGACCTTCCCGCCTTCGACATCAGCCTTCGTCTTTCCGGAGTCTTGAGGATCTGTCGGGCTTCAGCCGCAAGGACCTCGGGGGATGGATGGACAAGGCTTTCCGCATCCTGCAGAAGTTTTTTCTGCACCAGCTTCCCCTTTTCGAGCACCGAAACAACGGGGATACCCAGGCCCGCACAGATCTGGTTCGCCGTACCGCCAAGGCCAAGAACGATGTGTGCCCCGCGGGCGACATCGGCCACCTCGTCATCGGTCACAACGATGCGCGGCTTTCCACTCTGGTGAACGATGCATCCCGTTTCGTCGAAACCCCATTCCGGGCAGCTCCCGAGAAGGCGTTTCTTGTCAAGGGTGGCGGCCACGACCATGACGAAGGAAGCCTTTTCCCACTCCCAGAGCAGTCTTGCAGCTGCAAGCAGGAGAGTGATATCCTCGTAGGCCCTCTCGCGGCTTCCCGGCAAAAGGAGGACCTTCGCCGACCGTGAGCTACCGGCGAAATATTCCTTCTCTCCCTTATTATCCCCGGCGAGGTCCATTATCGGATTGCCCGTAAAGGCGGCATCCACGCCGTGGCGTATCATTTCGTCCCGGGTCTGGGCGTCCCGCGTCCAGACCCGGCGGCAGCGCCTTCGAAGGATGGCGTGCTCAAGACGCCAGTGCCCCTTGTGAAGAACCGTCTTGGCCGTTGCCACAAGGACAGGGGAAGTCCCCTGCCCCCAGAGGGTGTGAAGCAGAAGGTACACATCGCCGATGCACAGAACGGTCCGTATCCGTCCCCGCAGAAGGCTCCAGGCCCTGGCTTGCGTCGTGATCTGTTTCAAAAGCCCGTGCCTGAGATCCCTCAAAAGGTCTTTCAGGCGATACTTGATAACACCCTCGCTGGGCGTGTCCGAAGGCGGGGATACGACGGGAAAATTCCGTACGGTGTAGGCTTTCCCGGTCCCCACAAGGGGGAACCCGCTGACGTTTATTCCCGGAAACCGCCTTTTCAGCTTTTCCGCGAGGAGCACTCCAATGGCGTCTTCACCGTACCCGTTCGATGCCACCACAACCTTGGGACGCAGTATCCCGGCAAGGGCCTCGAGAAACCTGGCCTCCTCGTGAAGGACAGTTTCCACCACGGGGACAAAAAGCGGCACCGGCGGAGCCCATCCTTGGGGGATATTATAGACATCCTTTTCGGTGCAAACGAGGCAGTCGGCACCGGTTTTGCCGCAAATTTGCACGACACGGTCCATGTCGCGCGATGTATAGGCGTGGTGGTCCCTGAACCTGACATGACGCCGGGGCCTCACCCCCTGGACTTCAAGAAAGGACTGAAAGCTTCCCGGGTTTCCTATGGCAGAAAAGGCAACGGCCTCCCCTTTTGGGGCGGAACAGTCCTCTTTCCAGGAGCCATCCCATCTTGCCCACCACTTCAGGGCGAGTCCTGCGGCAAAGACTCGTTCCTTCCCGCACAGGGAGGCAAGTTCTTCCATGAGGGCTTCGAGTTTCTCCGTCGGGACCTGGTCTGACTTGGTGATGACAACCAGGTGGGCACGCCTGAGAGCCCGGGGCTTTTCCCTGAGCATGCCGAGGGGGAAAATGCGCCCGTTGCCCCACGGGCAGGTGGCGTCCACAAGCACGATATCGGCGTCCCGGCCCAGCCTTCTGTGCTGGAACGCGTCATCGGCCAGGGCTATTTCGGCCCCCTCGGCCGCCAGTCGTCGTACTCCCTCCAGCCGGTCGGGGGAGACACACACGGGGCAATCCGGCAGCTTCCGTGACATAAGCGCCGCCTCATCCCCGACGGCCCTCTTGTCCGGCGCATCGCCGCCGCGTATGAGACGGGCGGCCCGGCCCTTCTTCCCGTATCCTCTCGAGACAATCCCCGCCCTGATGCCGGCCCCACTGACAATTCGGGCCAAAAGCTCCACGAAGGGCGTCTTGTTCGTCCCCCCATGGGTCAGGTTCCCGACGCTAATCACCGGAAGGGTCGGTTCCACGGTAACCCTGACCCCGTGATCGTAAAAGGCGGTTCGAAGGGAAACCGCCGCGGATGCAATCCAGGTGAGAGGAGCCAGGACATGCCACGCAGGGGTACCTCCTTCTCCGCGGATGAATTTCAGGTAGCTATCCAGAAGTCCGTGCATCAGCACCACCAAACTGAAGCGTGCAAAGCCTTGCGTAGAGCCCGCCGGCCTTGCGTAACTCTTCGTGGGACCCTTCTTCCACGACCATGCCCTTGTCCAGCACGAGGATTCGGTCCGCCTCCCTGACGGTCGAGAGCCTGTGGGCTATGATGATGGAGGTCCTGCCCCTCATGGCTTTCTGCATGGCTTCCTGGATCTCCTGCTCCACGGCGGCATCCAGGGATGACGTGGCTTCATCGAGGATGAGAATCCTGGGGTTCCTCACGATGGCCCGAGCGATTGCCAGCCGCTGGCGCTGCCCGCCGCTGAGCGTCACCCCCCGTTCGCCGACTTCTGTTTCGTACCCTTCGGGGAGGCTCTCAATGAATCGGTGAATACCGGCCACTTTCGCGGCGTTCTTGATGGCCTCTTCTCCCGGGTCTTTTAGCCCGTAGGCGATGTTGAAGGCCATGGTCCCCTTGAGAAGCACGGGGTCCTGGGGGACGATTCCGATCTGCCGCCTGAGGGTCTTGAAATCAAGCCGTTTCACATCGACCCCGTCGATGAAGACGGCTCCGCGCTGTGGGTCGTAAAAACGGGGTATCATGTCGGCCAGCGTCGATTTCCCTGCGCCCGTGGGACCCACGAGGGCCACCTTTTCCCCGGGGAACACGGAAATACTCACGTCCTTCAGCACCCAGCCTTCATCCCGGTAGGAGAAACAGACGCCGTCGAAATCGATCCGCCCGGTAATGTCCGTGAGGTAGACGGGGTCTTTCGGCGGAGCGACCTCGCTTTGGGTGTCGATGATCTCGAAGATCCTGTCCGCCGAGGCCAGGCCCTGCTGCATCTTCGCCACGACCCTGGAGAAAGCGCGGATGGGCTGCACGAGGAGCGCCAGGTACCCTAAAAAGGCGACGAGCTCCCCGGGGGTCATCTCTCCGCCGATGACGAGGCGCCCGCCGAACCACAGGATGACGGCAAGAGCCATAACCAGGATGACCTCAATAATCCCCGCCAGGGCGGCATTCACCTGGGTCCCGCGCATGAGGGCCTTGAAATGCAGCATGTTCTGCTCCCGGAACCGGGCGAACTCCTGTTCTTCCGTCGCAAAGGACCGCACGATCCGTATCGCCGAGATCGCCTCGTAGGCGGTGGCGGAAAGGTCGGCCAGTCTCCGCTGGATATCATGCCCCACCGAGCGCAGCTTCCTGGACGCCTTGTTCAGCACCCAGGCAGCTACTGGAAGAACAATGAAGGTGAGGATCGTGAGCTTCCAGTTCAGAAAGAGCAAAAAGGCGATCATCCCGACGAAGCTCAGGCTGTGAACCACGACGTCGATCACGACGGTGGTGATCATTTCCTGGACTTTCGTCACATCGTTGGTGATCCTCGAGATGAGCTCCCCAACCCGGGTTCCGTACAGATACTTCAGGGACATCCTCTGGGTGTGGTCGTAGAGTTCGAGACGGATATCCATGACCACCTTCTGGCCCACCCAGTTCATGAGGTACTGCTGGCCGTAGTAGGCGGCGTTCTTCCCCAGGTAGAGCAGAACCAGGCCCACCGCAAGAAGATTCAGCATCATCATGTTCTTGTTGATGAGGACATCGTCAACGATGTTTTTCAGAAGCCACGGTGCCACTACATTGCATGCCGAAGCCAGGACCATGCAGCCGAGGGCCGAAAACAGCCTCGGCAGGTACGGTTTTCCGTAGGCAAGCAGTCTTGGGTAAACACCTTTTTTCGTCTTCATTAAATCATCCTATGCCAAGTCTTCGTGAAATCGCCGAAACAATTCTTTCCGCCGCCCCGGTCCCGCGGGAAAGCTTCCTGAGTTCTTCCCGCTGCAGCGCCCGTTTGCAGTCATCCCTCAAGAGGTTCAGAACACCTTGCGCCAGGTCTTTCGGCGTGATGTCGCCCCTCATTTCAGACATGATTTCCTGTCCCGCGATCCTGTTGGGCCACGCGAGGAACCCCTGCTTTTTCGAGGCCAGCCTGAGAAGCTTCTCCTTCAGCCATCCCGCGGCACCCGAGCCTTTGCCGAACACTCCCATGATACCTGACAGGGGAACCTGTCGCAGGAAGGAAAAGGGGACCGCCACGACCGCCGGGACGCCGGCGTGAAGCAGTTCAAGGGTATTCGTCCCCGGCTGCGTCAGGGCAAGGTCAGCCTCTTTCAGCACAACTCCGGCTCCCGTCCGGACGGGGTTCAAACCGGCCCGCTGCCACCGTTTGATTTCCTCTTCGGCCGCGAAGGGCGACATGACCGTAAGAGTTTCAATGGAAAGGTTGCTACCGTCAAGGTGCCCCTTGAATTCCTGCAGAAATTGAAGGGACGCTTCACGGATCGAGGGCCGGCTTCCGGGAAAGAGGGCAAGCCGATACTCCTTGTCCAGAACCCACGGGGACGGTCCTTCATCCATGTTCATGGCATCGGCGACGAGATCACCCACAACATCCGTCGCCTCCGGTACCATCTGGGGCCAGGCCGTGAAGAAGCGCTCCGTGCGCGTCATGAAAGTTTTTCTTCCGTAGGAATAGCAGAAAAACGGAATTTCACGGCCCGCTGCCCGAAGCCCGTAAACCAGGTCGCCGCCCATTTGCAGCACCAGGCTCCACGACCTGTCGCGGGCGCCCCCAAATGTGGAGAGGACACCCCCCGGCGGCACGACCTCGTCGGCCCCGAGCATGAAGGCCACGCTGTGCTCCCGCCCCGTTGCGAACTGGCAAGGCAGCATTCTGACCGTAACATGGCAGCCCGCTTCTTTCAAAAGGGGTACCACCGGGCGGACCCAGCACCAGAGCTCACCCGGTCCATTGGTGAGGACGGCTACGCGCTTCACCGGCCGATCTCCTCCAAAACCGATCTTGCCCAGTTTCTCACGGCCCCTTTTTCACCGAGCCCGCGCCCCGCCTGTTCCATGAGCGATTCCGTCTTCATCCGGTATTCCGCTTTTTCGAAATACCCTTTCAGGGCGGACAGTATGTTCTCGGCCGTTGCATCGCCCTGAAGAAGTTCAGGGAAAACCGTCCCTCCGGCCAGGGTGTTCGGTATGGAAATCCACGGTGTCTTCACAAGAAGCCTGTACGCAAGCCACGAGCTGAAAGACGCCTTGTACAAGACCACCATGAAGGTCTTCAGCATAAGCGCTTCCACGGCGACGGTTCCGCTGGCTCCCGCCGCGGCGTGCGAAACAGCCAGAACATGTGCGCCCGGACCTTCGAAAATGTCGAAATCCCGGGCCTTCTCGCGAACGAAACGGCGCGTTTTTTCAGGCAAAAAGGGCGCCAGGGAAACCAGCGGGCAGAAGCCTTCCTCTCTCAGCCTGCGCCCCGCCTCGAGGAGCGAAGGCAGAAGACGGGCGACCTCCTGGGGCCGGCTCCCGGGCAAAAGCCCGATGACGGTCTTGCCCTCGACACGTTCCTTGAGGTCCTTTTCAGGGACAAAGTCCGCTAACTGGTCATTGAGGGGGTGACCGATCCACCTGCTCCTGACGCCGCGGCGCAGCAAAAATTCATGCTCGAAACTGAAGAGCGGAAGGCACAGGTCGCAGAGCCGCTTCAGCTTCTTTGTCCGTGACGACCGCCACGCCCAGACCGTTGGGGGGCAGAGGTAAACCACCTTTCCCGCGTAGCCACGCTTTCTGAGGGATGCCAAAAGCGGCAGGTGAAAATCCGGGCTGTCGATGACAACAACGGCGGCGGGCCTTTCGGCAAGGATTTTTTCGGTGATTCCCACCTTCAGGCGAAAGAGGCGCGGGATCGCCCCCAGGACCTCGGTAATACCCATGAGCCGGAGTTCATCCATGGACCACTCGACCTCGACACCCGAAGCTGCACTTTCGGGGCCGGCCATTCCCCGGATCGGGCCCGAATAACCTTCTTCCCTGAGGGATCTGGCCAGGGCGGAGGCATACTGGTCACCGGAAGTCTCGCCGCAGCTCAAAAAGAGGGAATCTACCTGAGCCCCCATACCGCGATCCCCGTTTCCCCGGCAAGACGGGCGACTTCCTTCCTTTCGAGAACAATCGTCCTGCCCGTTTCAACAGCAAGGCATGTCAAACCCGCCGATGCCATGTTTTCAATCGTCGAGGGCCCCACCGTCGGGAGATCGTATCGTTCATCCTGGTCCCCCCTCATCATTTTGAGCAGGACCCCCCCGGGAACAAGCTCACCGGCCCTTTCGATCATGCGGTCCGTTCCCTCCATTGCCTCAACGGCGACAACGGCCTTGCGATAAACGGCAAGAGCCTGCCCGAATGAAAGGGGCAACAGGGTGCGCGCGACCTCCCTGGCATAGGCAACATCCTCCATTTCGGCATCCCCCGGGGAGCGTCCCGCCACGACCCCCTCAGGGGCAAGAAGATCAGGGATGACATCCCTGTAGGGAAGGACCTTCAAGCCTGTTTTTTCTATTGCAGCGATGATTGCCCCCAGGAGGGAGTGATCGTCCCTGGAATCCAGGCTTTCCAGGACCCCCGCGAGGCTTTTACCCAGGGTTTCAGGCCGGTACATGAGTTCTTTCGGCACCAGTCCGGCCAACATCAGCTCCCCGATGCCCCGTGCGGCCAGGTCCCCGATGACGAATTCCAGGTCCGGCGTTTTCAGGGGCACCACAGCTTCCACGCCCGGACCTTCAAAGCGCTTTCCCTTCCCGCCGAAAGCGTAAACAACAAGCTGCCCGCCCTTTTGGGCCAGTCTGGTGACGATTTCCTCGGGCAGCTTCCCTTCTCCTGCGACGAGGGCGATATCGGGCACGACGATTCCTCCTTACCTGTTGGCCCTGAAGGCCAGCCTGAGCGCATAGGCGAAAAAGACAACGTTCGGCATCCAGGCCGCTACGAGCGGCGGCAGGTAGCCTGCTTCCCCGAAGGATTTGAAAAAGGACATGAGCACATAGTAAACGAAGACCACCATGACGCTCACGGCAAGCCCTACGCCGGAACCCGTCCTGTGAGGCCTGACACCAAGGGAGGAGCCCAGAAGTGCGAGGATGACGCAGGCCCACGGAAGCGAAAGCTTGAGGTGAAACATCACCAAAAGCGGATCCGTGTTGGCTCCCTGTTTTTCCATGATCCCGATATATTCCCTCAACTCCAGGGCACTCATCTCGTCGGGGTCCCTGGAGGCCCTGGCGATTTTCCCCGGCTCAAGAAGCCGCGGCATTTCCTGGGTGTCAAAGGAAAAAAGCAGGTTGACCTTTCCGTTTCGGGCAACCTCGAAGGTCTTCCCCCTCTCGAGAAACCACCTGCCGTCTTTCCAGTACGCCTTCTCGGCGTTGGTGATGCGGCTCAGGACCCCTTCCTCGAAATCCTGAATGAGGATATCCTGCATCTCACCGCGGTTTTGAAGAAGCTTCGCGATATAAATCACCCGTCTCAGCTGCCCACCCTGCTCGTCACGCAGGAAGATCTGCTCCTTCAAAAGCGACGGCTGCTCCCTTGCCACCTCGAAACGGAAGATATTGTCCGCCGCCTTGTTAGACAGCGGGACAATGCTTTCATTCATGATGATCGCGAAGATGGAAACCAGCACAGAGGCCGCGATCACCGGTCGCAGAATTCTCTGGAAGGCGATCCCGGCGGCTTTCATGGCGATGATTTCACTCTGGGACGAGAGCCTGCCGAAGGTCAGAAGCGCCGCGAGAAGGGATGCCATTGGGAGCGTCATGACGACAACCCCGGGGAGCTTGTAAAGAAACAGGCGGCTTACGGCCCAGAGAGAAACTCCCCGCTCTATCATGAGATCCGCGATCTCAAAGAGCAGGTCGCCCGCCACCAAAAGCACCGTAAAGGCCAGGACGCCGAACACGAAGGCGTTGGCTGTCTGCGTAATGATGTACCGGTCAAGTGTCAAAAAGGAAGGGAAAAACCGTCTCACACCCTGCCGTCCCATGAACCTTCCTCCGCCCGGAACTCCTGAAGTATGCGCTCAATGGCCTCTCTGACTGCGCCGCGGCCTCCAGGTGCATCGGTCACAACATCGGCCGCCTGGCGGGCCGCGGGCTGGGCATCTCGGGGGGCAAATCCCGCCCCGGCCCACCGGAGGCATGCCGCATCGTTATCGTCATCACCGATATAGGCGACGTCCAGTCGTGGCACTCCGGCTTCTTCGGCCACTCGCTGCAGGATGGCAAGCTTGTCCCCGACACCCTGGTGGACCAGGTGGACTCCAAGTTCCTCCGCTCTCCTTTGTGTCACGGCGGAGTTCCTGCCGCTGATGATGCACAGGGTGACGCCTGCGGCCCGCAGTTTCGCCAGCCCGAGGCCGTCTCTGACGTCGAAGCGTTTCCATTCCGTGCCCTGACCGTCAAGATAGAGGCCTCCATCTGTCAGCGTGCCGTCCACATCCATGACGAAAAGGCGTATCATTGGCGGTTCCCCTTCTTTTCGGAAAGATGCCAGGGGGTGACCCCCCGTTTCCCCGATTCGACAAATTCACGGATTTCACGGACCAGCGCCAGGTCCCCGAAGGCGGACTCGAGCCCTTCCAGTGATTCCGTGAAGGACATGTCCCTTCGGAACAGGAATCGGTAGACCCGCTTGATCAAGGTCCGTTCGTCCTGTGGAAACCCCCTGCGCCTGAGTCCAACCACGTTGATGTTCCGGATTTCCGCAGGGTGTCCGTCAACGAGGGTGAAAGGCGGCACATCACGGACAACTTTCGACAATCCGCCGATCATGCAGTACCGGCCGACCCGGACGAACTGGTGCACGCCGGACAGTCCACCCAGGACGGTTCCTTCCCCGACGCTGCAATATCCCGCGAGACCCACCTTGTTGGCGAGGACGCAGTTTCTGCCCACCGAGACGTTGTGCCCGACGTGACTCCCCTCCATCAGGTACGCATTCTCCCCGACGACAGTCCTGTTGTGTTCCCCCGTAGCTCTGTGGACCGTCACGTTTTCACGCAGGACGACCCCGTCTTCAATGAAGACCCAGGACGTTTCCCCCTTGAAATCAAAATCCTGAGGGACCCCACCCAGCACGACATGCTCGAAAAGGTGACAGTTTTTACCGACCCGCACATGGTCACGGATCCGTACGAAGGCCTCTGTCGTTGAACCTTCCTCCACAACGACGTCGTCGTCGATGACACAACAGGGGCCGATGCTAACATCGTCGGCGATCTGCGCCTTCCGGGAAACCACGGCCGTCGGGTGTATCCTCGGGCTCATTTGCCTTTCTCTCCGGTCAGCCGCTCCGTGACAACAAAACCAAAGGTTGCTTCGGCGACAAGTTCGTCGCCCACCCTGGCCTCCGCCTGGGCCTTGCCGATCTTCCCGCGGACCTTGATGATCCTTGCGGTGGTGATCATCTGGTCCCCGGGAACAACGGGCTTTCGGAGCCTGGCTTTTTCCACTCCCGTCAGATACATCGCCATATTGGCCGCTTCCGGTTTGCCGACGATCATCATTGCCGCCACCTGGCACATCGCTTCCATGACGAGGACCCCGGGCATGACAGGCTCCTTGGGAAAATGCCCCTGGAAAAAGGGTTCGTTGATGGTGACGTTCTTGAGGCCCACCACATGATCATCTGATATTTCAAGAATCCGGTCCACCAGGAGGAACGGGTACCGATGGGGCAGGGACTCCAGGATTTTGTGAATGTCGAACATCGCGATATCTCCTTTCGGAACGTTTATTGCCTCAGTTTGTCCCGGCAAGACGCCGCAGACGCTCCATGAGCCTGAGGTTCAGCGCATGCCCGCCCTTGTAGGAAAAGAACTGCCCTGTAACGGGCCTCCCCAGAAGGGCCAGGTCGCCGAAGAGGTCGAATATCTTGTGCCGCGGGGCCTCGTCGGGAAACCTCGGCGCCTGCAGGGGACCGTCGCTGCCCAGAACCAGCGTGTTGTCCCATGAGCCCCCTCGTCCGAGCCCTCGAGAAAGCACGCCCTCTATCTCGCTTTCGAGAACGAAGGTCCGCGCCGAGGCGATTTCCCGTGCGAAATCGCCGATAACATGCCGATACTCGGCCGCCTGCACCGAAGGGCTCGTCCCGTCATGCCGTATCACCGCCGTCACCCGTGTTTCCATTGATGGGAAGCACGCAACGAAGGCTCCCCTTTCGGGGTCCTCCACAGCAACGGGGAAGTTTACCACGAATGGCTCCGGCCCATCCTGCGGGCTGTCAACGGCGACTTTCTCGATTTCCTCGGCCAAAACACGCCCCGAGCCGTCAAGGGCGGGTATTTCCGGCCCCTCCAGACTGATGGTTACACACCACAGCCCCAGGCCCGAAAGCACGCCGAGCAAATGCTCCACCGTCATCACCCGGCGGCCGTCAGGGAACGTCACGGTGGTTCCCCTGCCGGAACCGTCGGCCTTCAGGGCTTTCAGGGGAATTTCATCACCCTTGTGTGAAAAAGTGATACCCGGTCGCTTTGAGGGGCGGATCTCCACCGAAGATTCCTTTCCGCTGTGGAGCCCCTTTCCTCTCCAGGAAAGGCTCCCGGTGATGGTCCTGAATCTTTTCATGGCTTCCCGCCGCCCGTTTTCTCCTCGAGTTCCCTGATTTTCTTTTCAAGTTCCTTGACTTTCGCCACCAGGTCAGGCAGCTTGCGCATCCATGCCTGTTTTTTCATCTCCGAGGAATGATCCCTGGCCGGGAATCCGGATACAACGGCTTTTTCCGGCACATCCCTGGTTGCGCCCCCATAGGCCGCTACAGTGGCCCCCCTGCCGACTTTCACATGATCGGCCACGCCGCTTCGGGCCGCCATGATGACGTTGTCCTCGAGAACCGCGCTGCCCGCGATCCCCGTCATGGCGACAAGGATGCAACCTTTTCCGATTCTCGCGTTGTGCCCTACATGCACCTGGTCATCGATTACCGTCCCGTCCCCGATCAGCGTTTCCCCTATAGTCGCCCTGTCGATGGTGGAACCCGCGCCTATTTCCACGCGGTCCCCGATTGTCACCGTCCCCAGCTGGGGGATCTTGACGGGCTCATCCCCCCTGTCCGGCAAAAACCCGAAGCCATCACAACCGATTACCGCCCCCGCATGGATCAGGCAATCCTCACCGACCCGTGTGCCATGATAAAGCACCACTCCGGGTTCCACGAAAGTCCCCCGCCCGAGTTTTACACCTCGGCCGAGATAAACCGCCGCCTCCAGCACAACCCCCGGCCCGATCCGGGAGTTTTCGCCGACAAGACAACGGGGACCGATGCAGGCCGACGGATCGACCTCAGCGCTTTCCGACACCCAGGCGGTCGGGTGGATCCCCGGCGCGGGCCGTTTGTCCTCGGCGAAAAAACCGAGGGCTTTCGCAAAGGCGAGTTGCGGGTCGTCCATCTCGATCCGGTCCCGCCCTCCTTCCATCCATCCGGGCGGGACGATGACGGGGATATCTTCGTCAAGGTCTTTCAGCATCTGTTTCTGCCAGAGGGCTGTAATCCTGTCCGGTGATTTCCCACCCGGAAGCTGAACCCCCAGCAGCGGCCTGTCCGGGTTTCCCACAACCCTAGAGGATCCTATTCTTTCCGCAAGCTCTCCCAGGGTGATTCTCTTTTCTTTCGGCATTTTTCAACCTCGTCAATCGATCTACAGGTTTCCCATAATCCGGAGGCTCAGATCCTGGTCATCACGGCTGTCATAGAAAATTTCCCAGGACAGGTGTTCACCCGTCCTCCAGCCGATGCCGGCTTCCGTTTCGCCGTTCTCACGGAAGCGGCTCCAGGCGTAGATTTTCGGCAGCAGCTCTTCCAACCAGATGCGCCCCCAGTACCCGTCATCCTTGAAGGACCTTTCGGCCCCGATCCAGACATCGGGGACCACCTTCCACCGGAAACCGAACCGCGGGTCGGTCTCGCCGTCATTCAGTTTGATTATGAACTCCCCGTAGCCCTCTATGTCCCATCCGGGAAAGGGCATCATGCGCCGTCCGGCGTGGATTCCCACTTCCGGGTACCTCTCGTCGGAACCAACGTAGACGCCGAGCCAGGCCTGCAGGGTGTACCGCGTGCTCTCGACGTCCACATCCACAGGTGCGATCCGGTCCGGCCTGATGTCCACATCCACCTTTCCCTCCAGTTCCCGGGCGGCCCACTTTTCTTCCAGAGAGGCCTCGACGTAAGCCTCGATGCGTTCCTTGTGCCTTTCTACCCACAGCGCCGGAAGGCCCACGAAATGCGATGTCACATCGAGGGTCTCCTCCTGGAGTTTCGACTGGAGGACAAGCGGAAGCGACCTGCTCGAAAGCCTCGGGGAAAATGCGATAACCACTGGCTCCGTGGGGGTGAAGGTTATTTCAAGCACGCCCAGGTCATCCCGTCTGGAAAACAGGAATGACGGGCGCCACCCCGGAAGCCGTTTTACCATGATTTCCCGCAACCGTTGCTGGAAATCCTCGCCGGCCCAACGGAGGACATCCATGGGGAGCGAATCGAGCATATCGGCCACGGTGGATTCCAGCCCCGAGGTATCTTCAAGGAAACACCTTTC
>JBNGCT010000030.1:0-15735 GCA_049974965.1 Thermovirgaceae bacterium | reverse complement strand
CTGCCATGGTTTCCGCCTACCGGAAATACAAGGACGGGGACCAGGATGTGGAAATCCACCTGGACCTCGACAACGGCCAGATGACGATCTGTGAAGTCAGGCGCATTGTGGGTGAGGTTGAGGACCCGGACAAGGAGATGACCGTCGAAGACGCCGCAAAGGTCGGGTTCCCGGATGTCAGTGTCGGCGATATTATCAGGATCGAGGTGGATCCCGAGAATTTCGGCAGGATTGCAGCCCAGACGGCGAGGCAGGTTATTATCCAGAGGCTGAAGGATGCCGAGCGCCAGATCATTTACGAGGAATTTTCCGACAAGCTCGGCGATATGGTCAACGGCATCATTTTCAAGTCCGAGAACGACCACGTCCTCGTGCGGCTCAATGACAGGACTGAAGCCATCCTGCCCAGGGAAGAACGGATCGTGGGCGAATCCTACAAGCTGGGGGAACGGTTCAAGTTCTACCTTCTTGAGGTGCGGCAGACCTCGAAGGGGCCAAGGATCGTGGTGTCAAGAAGCCATCCGGGCCTTTTGCGGAAACTCCTCGAACTGGAGATTCCGGAAATCCAGGAGGGAACGGTGGAAATACGGGGTATCGTGAGAGAAGCTGGAGCACGGGCGAAAGTGGCTGTAAGCACCCTTGACGCGAATGTCGATCCCGTCGGTGCCTGCATCGGGAGCAGCGGGGCGAGGATCAAATCGATCAGCAAGGAACTGAACGGAGAGCGGGTCGACGTGGTAGTGTGGAACAATGACCCGCTGCAGTTTATCAGGAATTCCCTTTCCCCCGCGAGGGTTGCAAAGGTTGAACCCCTTGTCGAGCAGGAAAAGGCTGTTCAGGTCTTTGTGCGGCCTGACCAGCTTTCACTGGCCATCGGGAAAGCCGGACAGAATGTCAGGCTTGCGGCGAGGCTCACAGGATGGAAAGTCGATATCAAGGCTCTGGAACCTGAGCGCCTCCCGACGCTTCAGGACCTTTTCGAGGATATCATTACCGAGGAAAGCGACGACTCTGAATGAGTGAAAAGGGCAGTCAGACAGGCAAAAACCGCCGGAAAAGGCCGAGAACCTGCGTCGGTTGCAGAAAAGAGGAAGGCAAACGGGAACTTTTGAGGGTGGTCCGGTCCCCCGGGGGAGAAGTCAGGATAGATCCCGGGGGAAAGGCTCCCGGCAGGGGGGCTTATTTGTGCAGGAACATCGAATGCCTTCGTGTCGCCAGAAAGAGAGACGCCCTGTCGAAGGCGCTGAAAGCGAAAGTTCCACGGGAAATCTATGAGGCGCTTGAAGGGCTTTGTTCCGGTGACGAAACGGCCCTGATTGAGCCGGAAAGAGGAGAAAGGGACTTTTGACGCGTCTTTTCGAAATTCTCGGCATGGCGTTGAAAGCGAACATCCTGACATCAGGTCAGACAAGGGTCAAAAGGGCGCTCGGGAGGGGCGGAAGGCTTCTGGTCCTGTTGACGGAGGACCATTCCCGGAACGTTTTGTCGGCGGTCGCAGGCTATCATGAAAGAGGACGTTGCAAGGTCATTGTCCTGAAAGGCGTCACGAGAGACTCGGTTGCTGCTCGTCTTGGCCTTGGACGGACACAGATCCTGGCCATTCCGGAGGATAACGGGATGGCACGGACGATTGAGGCGCTCGTGACGGAGGAGGTCGATACAAATGAGTAAGATTCGCGTGTATGAACTGGCAAAAATGCTCGGGGTGTCAAACAAGGAGCTCATGAAAATGCTGGCAGACCTTGGCATCGAAGTAAAAACCCATATGAGCTCCATAGATTCCGAAACGGCGCAGATTGTGGAAGAGGCTCTTGGCGAGGGAGAAAGCCAGGAGGAGGCCGAAACCGCCGAAGAGCGGGAACAGATACCCCTTCCCAAGGGCTCCACCGTTTCAGATGCCGCGGAGGCCCTTGGGGTCAAGCCCTCTGAAGCCGTAAAGGCATTGGTGACGGCGGGACACATGATTCCCGCCACAGCGGTGCTGGAAGAAGATGCGGCCGAGGCCCTTTCGAGAGCATACGGGAAGGACCTGGTTTTTGTCGAAGCCGAGGAGGAGAAAACGCCTCCCCCCATCAAGCGGGCCGCGCCGAAAGGCAAGAAGCTGGAGGCGCGGGCACCGATCGTAACCGTCATGGGTCATGTCGATCACGGAAAGACGACGCTTTTGGACTACATCCGCAAAACGAAAATTACGGAACGGGAAGCCGGCGGCATCACGCAGCACATCGGCGCGTCCACTCTCGAATACGAGGGGAAGGAGATTGTTTTCCTCGATACGCCCGGTCATGAAGCCTTCACGTCCATGCGGGCCAGGGGAGCGCAGGCGACGGACATCGTCATCCTTGTTGTCGCCGCCGATGACGGCGTCATGCCCCAGACCGTGGAAGCACTCAATCACGCGAAGGCTTCAGGAGTCCCCATTGTCGTCGCCGTCAACAAGATTGACAAGCCCGACGCCCGCCCGGACAGGGTCAGGCAGCAGCTTGCCGATCACGGACTGATCCCTGAGGAGTGGGGTGGTGACACTATTTTCGCCGACATTTCCGCGAAATCCGGAGAGGGGATCGATCAGCTTCTGGAGATGGTCCTTCTCGTGGCGGACATGAGCGAGTTGAAGGCAGATCCGACGATAGAGCCTGAAGGGGTCGTCGTCGAGGCGGAACTGGACAAGGGGAAAGGGCCCGTCGCGACGGTCATCGTCCAGCAGGGGACGCTGCGCAGGGGTGATATCCTGCTCACCGATACCGCTTGGGGAAGGGTCAGGGCCATGATAGACGACCTGGGTAAACAGGTTGACGAGGCCGGCCCGAGCAAGGCTGTCGAGATTCTCGGTTTTGACAGCGTTCCCCAGCCCGGGGAGGTCTTCAGGATCGTATCCACTGAAAAAGAGGCCAGACAGGTCATCGATGACAGGATTCAGGAACAGAAGAAAGCCGAAGTCGGGCCGCCGAGGCGGATAACCCTGGAGGACCTCTATGGGAAGATGCAGGAAGGCGAAACACCATCGCTGAAGGTTGTCATCAAGTGTGACGTCCAGGGGTCACTCGAGGCGCTGAAAAGCTCGATGCAGAAACTCGAAACCGATGAGGTCCAGATCAATTTCGTTCACGAGGGTGTCGGCAGGATTTCAGAGTCCGATGTCATGTTGGCTTCGGCTTCCGAAGCCATCATTATCGGATTCAACGTCAGGCCCGATTCAAATGCCAAGAAGATGTCCGAGGCCGAGGGGGTCCAGATACGTCTTTACAGGGTCATCTATGATGTCATAGATGATGTCCGGTCGGCCCTGGAAGGCATGCTCACCCCGACGATCAAGGAAAATGTCATCGGTCAGGCTGAGGTTCGGGCTGTTTTCAAGGTGCCCAAGGCCGGAAAGATAGCCGGATGCTATGTCCAGGAAGGGCAGATCAAACGGAACGCCAAGGTGCGCCTGATACGCGACGGTGTGGTGATATGGGACGGCTCCCTGGATACTTTGAAACGCTTCAAGGATGATGTCAGGGAAGTGAAGGCGGGCTACGAATGCGGAATGAATCTTGCCAATTTCCAGGATGTGCGGGAAGGAGACATCCTGGAAGCTTACGAGCTTGTTGAGGAGAAGAGGACGCTTGACGTATGAGTTCCCCCTTTCACGAAGTGTATTGGGGGGTCATGCTCTTATACCTCCGGATACCGGGGGCTTCCAGCCTGAAAGACAGGCGCCAGGTCATCCGTTCACTGGTGGAGCGCCTGAAGAAAAAATGGAATGTCACGGTGACCGATATGGGGCCGAAGGACTCGTGGACGGACGCCGGAATTGCAGTGGGGATCCTCGGCAGTTCCTATGACAGTGTCGTGTCACGGCTCGGGGAAGTTGAGCATTTTGTCCAAAGACGTGAGGACGAATCGGATTTTTTCATCGTCTCAGTCCAGCGAGAGGTAGATAAATATGACACATTTCCGGATTGAGCGGATCAACAGGGAATTGCTTCGGGAGCTTTCGGAACTCCTGAAGTTCGAAATCAAGGATGAAACGGCGAAAAAGGCTGTTCTCGTCGAGGTGGACTGTTCGAAAGACCTCGGACATGCGAAAGTGTATTACACCACTTTGGCGACCGAAGAAAGGGAAGCTGTCCAGAAATCCCTCGAAAGGGCCTCTGGTGTCCTCCGCGGGATCATCGGCCGGCAGATGCGGCTGAGGAAGGTTCCGGAGCTCCACTTCATTCCCGATCGGGTTGAGGAAGAGGCCAGAAAGATCGAGGCGGTTCTGGATTCGTTGAAGCAGGAAGATGAAAAACCGGAAAACGGGACAGATGACGGCGAGTCTTGAGCAGATACACCGGGTGCTCCTTGATGCCGGCTGGTGGGTCATTCTCGCCCATGAGCGTCCCGATGGAGACACCATAGGATGCGGGAGCGCGTTGGCCAAAAGGGCGGAAATCCTCGGGAAGGGCTGGTCCTGGTTCGGGCCCGATGAACTGCCCGGAGCCTATGGTTTTCTCTGGGGGGCGGAAAGATACAGGAAGACCGAATCCCTTCCGACAGCCTTGGTTCCTGAAAATTCGGCCATTGTCGTCCTCGACACCAGTTCAGCTGACAGGACTGTCCCTGTGGATGAAGAAAGGCTTCGTGCCACTGTGCTCAATATCGATCATCACGGCGACAACGGATTTTTCGGTGATGTAAACCTTGTCCGCAGTGAAGCGCCCGCCGTTGCCGAACCCCTCTGGGACCTTTATGAACACGCCGGGTGGGTTCCGGATCCGGAAGAGGCCAAATCGCTCTACACGGCCCTTGTCACGGATACGGGACATTTCCGATTCGAGGGCACCAGTGCGAAAACGCTCCGGATCGCGGCGAAACTGGTGGAAAACGGCGTCAAACCCCACGAAATTTACGCCCTCCTCTACGAAAACCGTTCCCTTTGCGGCCTGCAGCTGTGGGGACGCGGCTTTCTGCGCGCAAGGACGTTCGCAGCGCAGAAAGCATGCGCGACATGGCTTGCACATGAAGATTTCGCTGAAACGAAGGCGACCAGGGAAGATACGGAGCACCTGGTGAACGAGCTTCTTCAATTGAAAGGGATCAAGATCGCCTTTCTGCTCGTCGAGGAGGACGGATTTGTCCGGGTGAGCATCAGGACGAAAGCCCCCTACAGCGCAAGGGATCTGGCTTCGTTATGGGGCGGCGGAGGACACATCAGGGCGGCAGGCTGCAAGATCGAGAGCGGTCTGGAAGAAGCCCTGGAAACAGTCATCCGGAAAGTCGAAGAAAACGATGGAAAACGGATTGGTCCTTCTGGATAAGGCAAGGGGCCTCAGGAGCACCGCCTGCGTCAACACTCTCCGCAAACACCTCGGTCGCGGAGTGAAAGTCGGGCATGCCGGAACGCTGGACTCAACCGCCGAGGGCCTGCTTGTCCTGCTTTTCGGAAAGATGACCCGCGCCTCGAGATATGTCATGTCCCTCCCGAAAACGTATGAGGTCACGGCGCTTTTGGGAATGGAAACGGATACCCTGGACAGCGGGGGGGCTGTTGCAGCCACCTCCGGCGTGACGGTGGTGTCGGAAAGCGAAATCAGACGGCACCTTGCGGTGTTTCTTGGATGGATATACCAGCGGCCGCCCACGATTTCGGCCGTCCGCATCAACGGGAAAAGAGCCCACAGTCTTGCCCGGGAGGGGAAAAAAGTGGATCCGCCCGCAAGGGCCGTTTACATATCACACATCACCCTTGAGAAGTATGACCCGGAAACGGGTGCCATAAGGCTTACAGTGAAATGCGGCAAGGGGACGTATATCAGAAGCTTCGTCAGGGATTTGGGACGGAGGCTTGGCACTTTCGCCACGGTGTCGGGACTGAAAAGAACGACCATTGGCCCCTTTTCGGTCTCCGGGGCGATCACGTCCGAGGATCTGGAGCGAGGTCGCATCGGATCCGGGATGAAGGGTCCCGAAGCCCTTGCCGATGCATTCCCGTATTACAGTGTGCCTCCGGAATCCAGCGGGTCGCTGCAAAACGGCAACGTTCTGGCGCCGGAACAGCTCGAAAGGCGGCACTGGGGAGCTCATGAGGATACAGGTGTCATCGTTCTGGGAGCCGAAGGGATCTTCTCTTTTGCAAGATGTCTGCGCGTCGCCGGGAAAACCCTGTTCAAGCCGGAAACGAATATTTTTATCGGAGAGGGGCATCAAGGGATTCATGATCGCCGCGATAGGAGCCTTTGACGGTTTCCACAGGGGACACTGCAAGCTGTTTTCGCGAGCCCGGGAAATGGCGGAGCGAAAAAAGGATTCCTGGGGTGTGGTCACCTTTTCCCCTCATCCCCAGTCCTTTTTGACGGAAGAGCCTTTCCCGATGCTTTTCACGGAAAGGGAAAAAGACTTTCTCGTCAGGAAGCTTGAGATTCCCGAATTGATCCGTCTGCCTTTTACCCGGGGTCTTGCGGAACTTTCACCGGAGGAATTCGTCGAATGTCTTGAAAGAAAGTATTTCCTCCAGGGTGTTGTCGTGGGCCGGGATTTTCGTTTCGGAAGGTCCAGAAGCGGGGATGCGGGAGTGCTGAGCCGTCTCGGAGAGCGGAAGGGGTGGGACGTCTCTGTGGTCGATCCTGTTCTTGTCGGGGACGAAAAGGTGAGCAGCTCCGCGGTCAGAAGAATGGTTACAGCAGGTGACGTCGCGGCAGCCGGCGAAATGCTCGGGTATCCTTTTTTCGTTACGGGGAATGTCGTACATGGTGACGGACGAGGCCAAAAACTTGGTTACCCGACGGCCAATCTCCACGTTCCTTCTGAAAAGGTTGTTCCCGACAGGGGAGTTTACTCAGGGGCGGCCGTCTGCGAAGCGGGACTTTTCCCGTCGGCGGTCAATGTGGGATATAATCCCACATTCGAGGGAAATCGGCCGTTACGTGTCGAAGCGCACATTCTCGGTTACGAGAAGGATTTGTACGGGAAACACATCGCCCTGTTTTTTTTCAGCCGCATCAGGAACGAGATGCGGTTTGCCGGCAGCGAAAAACTGCTGGCCAGAATCGCAGCGGATTTGTCTGAGACGAGGAAAATCTGGGCCCGGCAGGGAGAAAGACTCAGGGTCTGGCTTTCGAAAGACCGGCAGGGAATCTCTTACACCGGGTCCTGCGAGCATTGAACTCAACCTCTGACCATGGTAATATATCCTCTGTTTTCCGGGCCTGTAGCTCAGGGGATAGAGCAACGGCCTCCTAAGCCGTAGGTCGCCCGTTCGAATCGGGCCAGGCCCGCCATGATTTGCACCCGGCAGGTTTTTCTTCCTGCCGGTTTTTTGTTGCCTGAAAAGCCCCGTTACCGCGCCTTGCTTTCGGGTCCTGATGAAACCGCTGATCTGGTAGAATGTGGTCTGTGGTGATTGTCTCATGCAGGATTGGCGACAACGGGCGAAACACATGGTCGAAACACAACTCGCTCCAAGGGGTGTAAGGCGGGAGGAAGTCCTCAAGGCTTTCATGGATGTCCCGAGACACCTTTTTGTCCGGCCCCGGGACCAGAGCTCAGCCTACGAGGACCATCCATTGCCGATAGGCTACGGGCAGACGATCTCGCAACCCTACATGGTCGCGAGAATGACGGAATTGCTGGATGTGCACCCCGGCTTGAAAGTACTTGAGGTCGGTACCGGATCCGGTTACCAGGCAGCCATTCTTGCAGAGCTCGGCGCCGGCGTTTATACCCTCGAACGAATTACGGCCCTTGCCTGTCAAGCGCAACAGAACCTTTCAGCCGCCGGATATGACGTGGCCGTCAGGATTTCTGACGGATGCGGGGGACTCAGGGAATTTGCTCCCTACGATCGGGTGCTTGTGACGGCTGCAGCCGACCGGGTGTACCCGGAGTGGGAAGAGCAGCTTGTGGAGGACGGAAAGATCCTGGCACCGGTACGGGTCTCATTCGGAACGGAACGGCTGCTTTTGAGGGCGAAGAAGACAACCGGATTAGAAGACACCTGGTACGATTACTGTCGTTTTGTCCCGTTACTTTCGGGACTCGAAGGCGAGGATGGCAACGGCGACGGAAGCCGGCGGACCGAAAATCTTTCTGAAGATGGGGAATGAACATGCTTCGCACGTTCCGCATGTATTTTCTGCTGCTTTTCGTTTTCTCGGGCTTCGTCGTCGTTCTCTGCTCTCCGGTTTCTGTTGTCGCCCTTTCGGAAGAAAGGGGAACCTGGCTGCGCCTGCCTGTACCCCTCGGCCAGCGCCTGGTTGCCACCTATATTCATTCAGTCCAGAAGACGCCCGTTGAAGATGAATACGTGGTATCCGATGGCTGGATCTGGCAATGGCAGGAACGCGCCAAATCCCATAACGCAGGACTTCCCGTCGATTCCCCCCGAAACGGTTCTTTCAGAACATGTTCGGACTGGTTCATCTACCGCGGGGGAAGGATGAGATGGAAAACGTTGCTTTTGAGAGTCGGAACGGAGCGGCTCGGCCAAAACCGGATAGAATTTGCGCCGCCCTGGGAAGAGGTGTCCTGCGAACTGTTCAGGGTGCTGCCGGAAAGGGTCCTTTTCCTGCAATTGTATGATCTTCCCCTTGTGGAAGGACTGATCCGTCGGAGTATACCCGTCTGGTAAGCTGCTGTGATACAATCGATCCGGCATTTTCCCGAAAAGTTTCAAAATTCAACGACTCAGACAGTTACGAAAGCGACGCGAAAACGTGATTTGGAGGGATAAACGTGACCGAAGAAAACAGGAAGCCTGAAGCAAAAGACCAGGTACCGTCCGACTATCCGGATTTGGGAATGCCGCCGCCTGAGAAAATCGACCTCGATGAACTCCGGAGAAAGTTCGATACCGAGGCAAACACGAGATTTCTCGAAGGCTGGCAGGCTTTCCTCGTTGCGGCCCTTGCCATGGGCCTTTCCCTTTTTCATCTGTATACCTCGGGGTTCGGGCTTCTTCTGGCCATAAAGCAGCGGTCCGTGCACCTTGCACTGGTTCTGGTCCTCGTTTATCTGCTTTATCCCCCGACAAAAAAGGGCGCATCCGCGAAAATTCCCTGGTATGATTTCGCCCTTGCCGGGCTCGCTGCCTATGCCGTACTGTACCACGTGATCTTTTTTGACGAGCTTATCATGAGGTCCGGACTGCCGACGACGATGGACCTCACGGCCGGCTTTATCGGGACTGTCCTGCTTCTGGAGGCGACGAGAAGGGTTTCAAACCCCATATTGCCGGGCATAGCTATTTTCTTCCTGTTTTATTGCTACGCGGGAAGGCATTTCCCGGCAATGTTCGCCCACAGGGGTTTCAATATCACCAGGATACTGAACCACATGTACATGGGGACAGAGGGGATTTTCGGAATCCCGCTGGGTGTCTCGGCGACATTCGTCTTCATGTTCATCCTGTTCGGGTCCTTCCTTGAACAGACGGGGATGGGGCGTTTCATCATCGACTTGTCAATGGCTCTCGCAGGCTGGTCCACGGGCGGTCCGGCCAAGGTGGCTGTCCTCAGTTCGGGTCTCATGGGGTCCATATCTGGATCTTCCGTTGCGAACGTCTGCACGACGGGGATGTTTACCATTCCGCTGATGAAAAGCGTGGGGTACAAGCCGTATTTTGCGGGTGCCGTCGAAGCGGTTGCATCAACAGGAGGCCAGATCATGCCTCCTGTCATGGGTGCAGCGGCCTTCATCATGGCGGAGTTTCTCGGAGTTCCCTATCTTCATGTTGCCGCGGCGGCCATCGTTCCGGCATTCCTGTATTATTTCGCCGTCATTATCCAGGTACACCTTGAAGCCACAAGGCTCGGACTCAAGGGGATTCCGCGGGCGCAACTTCCGAAAATCGGTCCGCTTCTGAAATCGCGGGGACATCTCCTCTTGCCCCTTGCAGGGATCATATACTTCCTGCTCTCGGGCTACACCCCGCTGAAGGCGGCCTATTACGGTATTCTGCTTACGATAGGCGTGTCGTTCCTCAACAAGCAGACCAGAATGACCATTCCGAAGCTCAAGGACGCGTTGTATTCAGGGGCTACAGGGGCCCTCGGCGTCGCCTGCGCCTGCGCCACGGTGGGGATCATCGTCGGGACGGCAACTCTGACGGGCCTCGGACTCAGGATTGCCAGTGCGATCATTGCCCTTTCAGGAGGCATCCTCGTCGTCTCGCTGATGCTGACCATGGTGGCCTGCATTTTGCTCGGGGCGGGGCTCCCGACGACGGCGAACTTCATCGTCACCAGCACCATGGCGGCGCCTGCACTGCTTCAGCTTGACGTGGCGCCCATGGCAGCCTACATGTTTGTCCTGTATTTCGGCATTGCTGCTGACCTGAGCCCGCCCGTCGCCCTCGCGGCCTATGCGGGTGCCGGCATTGCAGGATCGGAGCCGATGCGCACCGGGGCAACGGCGGTGAAACTTGCATTGGCGGGCTTTCTGATCCCCTACATCTATGTCTTCAATCCAATGCTCGTCCTTGTCAATTTCAAGGCTTTCCCCTTTACAATATCCATAGCCACGGCCCTTCTGGGCGTCTTTCTTCTCGGTATGGGGTCCATCGGGTTTTACAAGGTCAGGATGGCCGGATGGCAGAGGCTGCTCGCCATCGGCGGTGCGTTGACGCTTTTGGTGCCGGGCCTGGTATCGGACTCGATTGGTCTGACGGTACTCGTTTCAATGCACCTGCTGCAGACAATCAAGGCGAAAAAAGCGTCAGCGACAAATTCCTGAAGAGGCTGATTCCCGCTTCCGGCGGGTGTCTTTAGAAAGGTTCTGCTTTTTCGGGCGGAGCCGCCTCAGGGAGGCGGCTCCGCCGCACAATGAAGGGAGGATATTTAAAGAATGCCCGAAGATTATAAAGAGACCCTGAACCTTCCCAAAACGCCCTTTCCAATGAGGGCGAACCTGTCCAAGAGAGAACCGGAATGGCTGGATTTCTGGAACTCGGTGAAACTCTATGAGTCGCTCATGGAATCCAGGAAAGATGCCGAAACCTTTGTGCTACACGACGGACCGCCCTATGCCAACGGCAACATTCACATCGGCACGGCCTTCAACAAGATCCTCAAGGACTTTATTCCCAAGTACAAGTGGATGCGGGGATACCGCGCCCCCTATGTTCCGGGCTGGGATACCCACGGACTGCCGATAGAGCTGAAGGTTCTCAAGGAACGGGGCGAGAACAAGGAATCCGTCGAACCTGCGAGACTGCGGGATTACTGCATGGAATACGCCAGGACCTACATTGATGTGCAAAGGGACGAATTCAAGCGACTCGGCGTTCTGGGAGACTGGGAGGATCCCTATGTGACTTTCAGGGCCCAGTACGAGGCGGCCCAGATCGGCGCCTTCGCCGACATGGTGGAGCGTGGGCTCGTCTACAAGGGCAAAAAGCCTGTCTTCTGGTGTATCGACTGCCAGACGGCGCTTGCAGCGGCGGAAATAGAGTACGAAGACGAGACGTCTCCTTCGATTTACGTCGCCTATCCCTTTATTGATGACCAGAACCGTTTCCCGGTGCTGGCTGACAGAACGGTGAATGTGGCCGTCTGGACGACCACGCCCTGGACCCTGCCGGCGAGCATGGCCATCGCCGTCCACCCGGGACTGGATTACGTGTTCGTCGAATCCTCCCACAACGGCGAAATGTATTTGATTGCCGAGGGGCTTCTCGGGCAGGTGATGAAAGAGACGGGCCTCCTTTTCAAAGAGCCGCTTTTGAAAGTCAAAGGCAGGGAGCTGGAATACCTCAAGGCGAGGCATCCTTTCTACGACGAGAGGGTCCTGCCTTTGGTTCTCGGCGAATACGTTGGTCTCGATCAGGGGACCGGTTGCGTGCACACTGCACCTGGACACGGTGTGGAAGACTATGAAACGGGGGTCAGGTACGGCATCGGGGTGATGAATCCCGTCGATGACAGGGGTGTTTTCCTGGAAAACACGCCCATGGTGGGCGGATTACCCCTGGAGAAGGCCAACGAGCGGATTTGTGAAGTTCTCGAGGAACGGGGCCGACTGCTCGGAAGGCTGAAACTGCGCCACTCGTATCCCCATTGCTGGAGATGCAAAAAGCCCGTCATTTTCCGGGCTACGGAACAGTGGTTTGTGTCTGTGGACTCCTTCAGGGAGCAGGCCATCGAGGAAATCGAGAAAGTCACCTGGGTCCCTGACTGGGGGAAAGATCGCATTGCAAACATGGTGAGGGACCGCTCGGACTGGTGCATCAGCAGGCAGCGGGTTTGGGGCGTCCCCATTCCGGCCTTTTACTGCAACGATTGCGGGAACGTCATCGTTGACGGCGAGAGGATCAGGCGCGTCCAGAAGAAGGTGGCCGAAAACGGTTCCAACTGCTGGTGGAATTTTTCACCAGAGGAACTTCTCGGCGACCTGAACGTCTGTCCCGAATGCGGGAGCAAAAACCTCCGCAAGGAGACGGATATCATGGACGTGTGGTTCGACTCGGGCTGCAGCCACATCGCGGTCCTCGAAACCCGCAAGGACCTCAAGTGGCCCGCGGACCTCTACCTTGAGGGAAGCGACCAGCATCGGGGATGGTTCCAGACATCTTTGCTGACATCAGTTGCGACCAGGGACAGGGCTCCCTATGATTCCGTCTTGACCCATGGGTTCATCGTGGACGGAGAAGGGAGGAAAATGTCGAAATCCCTCGGAAACGTGATCGCCCCCCAGGAAATCATCAACCGGTACGGAGCAGATATCCTCCGTCTCTGGGTGGCATCCACGGATTACCGTAACGACATCAGGATTTCCGAAAATATCCTGAAAAACCTGGTGGAATCCTACCGCAGGATCAGGAACACTCTCCGTTTCCTTTTGGGGAACCTCGATGATTTCGACCCTGTTCAGGATATGATAGCCCACGAGCGTATGCCGTCACTCGACAGGTGGATCCTTTCCAGGCTCCAGCGGCTGATCGAGCGGGTGACGAAAGGTTATGACGAATATGCCTTTCATCTTCCGAGCTACAACATGCATCATTTCTGTGTTAATGACCTGAGCGCATTTTATCTGGATGTCAGCAAGGACCGGCTTTACGCGGAGCCCACAGACGGCCTTGAAAGAAGAAGCTGCCAGACGGCGATGTGGAAGGTCCTGAACGCGCTGGTAAAAATGCTTGCCCCGGTTCTCAGCTTTACCACCGAGGAGGTCTGGCAGGAAATCAGGAAACTCAACGGAACGTTGCCGGAAAGCGTGTTCCTCACCGACTGGCCCGGTTCTGAAGAGGGCTTTGTCGATGCAAAGCTTGAGGAATTCTGGGCGAGGATCCTGGAGGTACGGGGCGCTATGAGCCGTGGTCTCGAGGTTGCAAGAAACAAGGGGCTTATTGGTCATCCGCTTGAAGCCTCGATCTGGGTTGTATATGCGGGAGATTACGGTGATGCATTACAGTCAATGACCGGGAAGGAATGGGAAACCATCGCCATAACGTCAGGATTTGAATTCACTTCAAGGTCTTCGTCGGAAGAAACCGTCCGCTTCGAGGATGAAGAAACCGGAATCGTTCTCGAGATCGGCAAGGCTCCGGGTTCGAAGTGTCCGAGATGCTGGAAATACTCGGTTGACGCCGACAGGAACGGACTTTGTGCGAGATGCCGCAAAGTGCTTGAGGTCGATCATCCGAAAAGGGTATAGAATATCCCCAAACCCCAATGCAGGGGAGGGAAGCGGCATGGCCGGCGCGATGGAAGAACTCGAAGCCAGGCTGAGGAAAGAGCAGAAACGCATCAGGGACCTGATAACGTTATTGGAAGAAGAGGGTGTAGAACCGCAGGGGCCGGATCACTCGGATCACCTTGCGGAGTATGCGTCCTATCTGTCACAAAGAGAGTATATGGCGGGTGAAATCCTGTCGCTGCGCCACGTTCTCTCCGAGATAGGTCATGCCCTGCAGAAGATCGGAAGTCATCCGGAGAGGGCCTGCAAATGCGAAAAGTGCGGTTTGCTTATTGAAGAAGGACGCCTGAAGGCAAAGCCGTGGGCCCGGTATTGTCTCGGATGCAGGACGAAATACGAAAAGTCCATAATGAAACGGAAATGAACCAGAACAAAAAAGCCCATTCGTCTGAAAGAAAAAGTTTCGTGCCGGGCGGCGAATCGGAGGAAGAGGAAAGTACCCGGCTTATAGCCGGTTCGGGTGACGACGGAAAACGTCTCGATGTTTTTCTGACGGAAAAGCTCGACAGGTCGAGATCCTTTGTGCAGGGGTTGTTGAAAGACGGAAGGGTGCTTTGCTCGGGTAAATCCGCACCCAAATCATCAACGCGGGTCACCGAGGGCCGGGAAATCTTCGTGAGCATCCCCGTAGCGGAGCTTCCCGTCGTGGAGCCTGAACCGGTGTCTTTTGACGTGATCCACGAGGAAAGGTCCTTCATCGTGGTCGGCAAACCGGCGGGACTCGTGGTCCATCCGTCTCCAGGCCACTGGAGCGGGACGCTGGTCCATGGGCTCCTCTACAGATTCCCTGACATCAGTGCAGGAAGCGGTGTCATGAGACCAGGCATCGTCCATCGCCTTGACGCCATGACGTCAGGCCTTCTGGTCGTCGCGAAAAACGCGAAAGCCCACGAAAACCTCGCCAGGGCGTTCAAGGAACGCGCCGTCAGCAAGGAGTACCTTGTTCTTTTGTGGTCCAGGCCGAAAAGGCCTGAGGGGCGGATAGAACTGCCCATAGGGCGTGACAGGCGAAACCGGTTCCGCATGGCCGTTTCCCCTTCAGGGAAACGGGCCATCACGGATTACCGGGTGCTGTGGACCCGCGGGGGAATGTCCTTTGCGATTTGCAGGATACACACGGGGAGAACGCACCAGATACGGGTGCACATGAAATCCATCGGATGCCCTGTGGTTGGTGACCAGCTCTATGCCCCCCGCCGGAAAAAGGTGTTTTCGTCAGGGAGACTTTTCCTGCATGCCTGGAAACTTTCCTTCCCGCACCCGGAAACAAAAGAAACGGTTTCTTTCCGTTCCCTTCTCCCTGAGGACCTCAGGGATTTCCTTCGGCACACTCTTTCCAGTAAAGGGGAGAAACAGTGACGGATCGGCCGTGATGGTAGGTGACGTCGGCGACGGCCCCCTTTTGCGGAATCACGTGTTTTCTCTCCGTGTAATCCACCAGGACCTTTCCGGCTCCCCTGTTTTTGCTGTGATAGGCCGCAAGGGAGGCTGCAAAAAGGAGCCTGCGGTCATCGGGGGAGAAGGAAGATTCCTTTCCGTCCAGGCGTCTGAGCACCACGTGTGAACCCGGAACATCCCTTGCATGCAGCCAAATGTCGTTCCCTTTGGCCAGATCGAATGTTACGTGCCGGTTGCCTCGCTCATTTCTTCCTACAAGGACGAATGCTCCGTCGAGATCGAAACGGCGGTAGGGCAATGGTTTTCTGGGTCGTTTCTTCCCGGGCGGATGAAGCAGCCCCATCTCTTCGCCGAAACGGCGAAGAGTCCGGATATTGCCGATGTTTACCGCTTCGGCAATCATGGTTTGCAAGGAAATTTCCTGTTTTTCCAGGCTGTTCATTTCTCTTTCCACGGAAGCTGCGGGAATTTTCTTTTTTTTGAACAACCGGAAATATTCCCTGGCGTTTTCCACAGGAGAAAGCCCGGGATCAAGCCGGATTTTTACGGGCTCCGGCGGGTCCTTTTCCCAATCGGTCAATTCAACTTCGCCGGCCCGCCTCGGAACGCTGTGCTGCCAGGCAAGGAGCAATTCGCCCGCACGCTTCCATTTCCAGGCTTCCGCCGCCTGCATTTTAC
>JBNGCT010000029.1:0-16183 GCA_049974965.1 Thermovirgaceae bacterium | reverse complement strand
GCCGATTCGTCGGGGATCGTGGTCTTGAACTTTCGGCCTCGCACAGCTCCCTGCAATCCCAACACTATAAAAAAGAGTTGCCGGTATAAAGAGCAGCGGATGCGTATTTCTTAACACGCCGGCGACGTAAATTTCTACACGGTACAGGGAATGTGTGTTGTGTTTGAATCGCGGCCCGGGCGGGTGCGCGCTTATAGAGTGGATGCGAGATCGCGACGGATGACGGAGCAGGCGTTCCGCAGTTACAAACGAAACAGGCGGTTGCTGACACATATCAAGGACTCGATCAGGGCCTGTGTGACACAGCGTGATCCTGCCGTGCAAGTGCAAGGTGGAAAGATTGCGCAAACGCAGCATGCCATCTTAGAGGCATGGGAGAGTAATGCGATGGTTCAAAAGCTTACTACCCGTTGTGAAGCGGTGGAGAAGGCTGTAGATAGTTTGCGAGACCATGAAGACTTGTATGACGTCGTGATGCTCTATTATTTCAATGAGTACTCAATGCTGGAAGTCGCCGACATGTGGGGTTGCTCGGATACAGCTTTAAAATACGAGTCAATGGTTAAGACCTTGGGGAATACGGAAATAGAAGCCCTCTGAAGGCCATCATTTGGTTAGGAGAGTATAAAGAGTGCCTTCGCCAAACTCCTTTTCTCAGAGGGGCGTTATTTTGCGAAATAAGCCCAAGCGAAGTAAATACTTTATAGGGTTATTCCCCGGAAACATTTCGGTTAGGGGGTTTTCGGTCAAGCGTTTTGGAGATGGTGGTACAGATGGTGGCACGCTAGAAAAAAGGCTTGCAAACCCTTGCAAATACTGAACACTTGGCGGAGGGCGAGGGATTCGAACCCCCGGAAGGTAGACCCTTCAACTGATTTCAAGTCAGCCGCATTCGACCGCTCTGCCAGCCCTCCGCGGCAATTCATTATAATGAATACAAGCGAAAATTTCCAATATGAAAAGGTTCCGATGATTAGCGCTGTCAAAGGACGCTCTTGCCAGGGAAATCGGATTTGTGCCATTTGGGGAACCATGGCCTGAATTCCCGCATATGTTCATGGCTCAGGTTCCATAAAGCGCCTCGTTGGCGTTCAACCTCCAGGGAGAAAAGCTTTTGGAGCCCCGATGCCGGGTATAGCGTAAATTCGCCAAAAAAGATATTGCCTTCAATGTTGTACATATCTACTCGCACGTAATCCAGGGAGGAAGACAATGTTTCGGCCATTTTAACCATTTCCTCGTAATTTTTCGGTTTATGGGTCTTTTCTCCCTTCGGGTATGGAGCCAGAGGGTAAAAAAACTTGTCGTATCTTGAGAACGAGCGGTTCCCGAATCGGTCATGCATGACGAAGACCCATTTCACCTCTCCATGAAAGACATGGAACTTGTAATCGGAAGCCGGTTTCCCCTGGCTGTCCTTTAAAAGGAGTTCCACCATTATCAAGGGCTTTATCTTGCTGTAGGCCCATTCCATTTCCTCCTGCCCGTAAGTTGTCCCCAGCCATTTGCGACAACGTTGGATGATCTCCTTGCTGTTTGCCCGGGCGGGGTCTTCCGCGATGATCAGCCATCCCGACCCGTGATTCGGTTTGACGATGTACGGCTCGGAAAAGCTTTCGAAGGGGATATCTTCAGGCTTTTGAGTCGCGAAAAGAAGAGGAACAAGTATGCGGCGTGCGGTTTCAGGGCCAAGCCGTTTCGTTACATATTCACGGGATCTGTATTTGTCCACCATCTCCGGGAAAAGAGGGTTGCGGTCATAGACTTTTCTCCAGAAAATCTTTTCGCTGTATAGCCTGGGATCCTGGAGGTTAGCGAAATATCCATGACGCTTGTAAAACTTTCTTTGTGTTTTAAAGAACCGGAATTGTTCCCTGGCTGTTTCCAAGAGCGCCATCGTGATTTTCCCTCCCGGAACAGATTCAAAGGAATCGGAAACATTCAAATTGGCCTTTTTCACGTATTTTCTTTTGAGAGGTCCTTTATGTCGGGGTTCTGCAATCTCTAAAAGAAATTGTCCTTTCTACCCGAAAATGTTTCAGGTTTCATCCTTTCTAGGGTGCCTCCTTTGCGGCAATCCTGAAGCCCGTCACGATATAGCCGAGAGAGAATATCAGTCCGAGATACGCAAGAGGAACAAAAAAGAAATAATCCCAGGTTGAAACACCAAGCGTCCCGGCAATAAAAGCCCCTGTCACACTCCATGGAATGATGGGCGCAAATGTCGTCCCCGTGTCTTCGAGAAGCCGGGAGAGGTTTGCCCTGTGGAGTTTGAACTTGTCAAAGAGCGGTGCCACCAAGGGCCCGAAAGCAGCAAAGGTCACATAGTAACTCGCGGTAATCATGAAAAAAAGGGCGTGTGTTAAAAAAACCCCTGCCATAAAAATTCGTTTGTCCCGTGCCACCTTGCTGACTGCTTCAAGGAGAACCTCTATGATGCCCGTCGAACGAAGAGGAGATCCGAAAATTGCTGCGGCAATAGGCAATATGATTGAACCGAGCATGCTCGTGATGCCTCCTCGAAGAAGCATGTTGTCAACAAGATCGATTGCGGTGGCGTTTTTGTAGCCCCCGTAGAGCGCACGTGAAATTTCCTCCAGGTCGGAGCCTTGACAGAAAACCGCCAGGACCAGAGCTACCGATATACCTGCTGCAAAAGTCGGCAGAACAGGCTTTTTCCGCAAGACCAGGAAAAGAACGACGGCAGGCGGTATCAAGAGAATCAGACCAAGATGAAATGACTCCTCAAGCGTGATCATAATCAGATTCAGATCATATGCGGCAATGGCGGAAGGCTGGTTCACGACCCCAAGGAATCCGAAGAGGAAAACGGCGATCATGTAGGGAGGCAATGTTGTCCAAAGCATGTATTTGATGTGGTCGAAAATGTATACTTCCGAAACGGCTGATGCGAGCACGGTGGTGTCTGAAAGGGGGGAAAGCTTATCGCCGAAAATGGCTCCGGTTACTACCGCGCCGGCTGTTTGTGGAAGCGGGATGCCGAGAGCTGTTGAAATCCCGGTTAATGCAATGCCGATGGTTCCTATGGTTCCCCAGGATGTCCCCGTTGCTACAGACATGATGGTGCATAAAAAAAGGCTGGTCAGCAGGAAGAATGAGGGAGAAACCAGCTTCAGCCCGTAATAAATCATAAAAGGGATCGTGCCGCAAAGAATCCATGAGCTGATCAGCATACCGACAGCCATAAGTATCAGGATGGCCGGGATAAAGGCGGCAATCGTCTGGATAAGGTCGTCGTGAATTTTAACCCAAGGTACTCCAAGCAATGTTGCCAGGGCGGCTGCAGCTGTGCCTGAGGCAATGAGGATAATGGCCGTAGGGGCATCGGCTACCATGAGAGTAAAGAATACGGCAAGTGAAAACAGGAAGATAACAAAGATTCTGCGCTTGCTCAATGTTTTTCCCATATATTCTTTTCCTTTCTCCGGAAAATAGAGAAAAAACCGAATACTTAACCGAGTATTCCAATGGCAGGATTCATGATTCAACTTTCTCGTAAAGATAATGACTCTTTGCGAACACAGTGATTGAAATCGTTATCCAGGCTATTCAAATTATACAAGAAAAAGGAATTCCGGCCCTGTGCATATTGATGCCGGAACATGATGGTTTTGCCTGCTTCTCAAGGAAAATGCAATAAGGGAGGAGACGTCAAAAGGGATAAGCCGTCCCCAAAAAAGAGAGTTGCAAATGCCGACCCCCCTTCAGTTTGAGGGGTGAAAAATTTTTCTTCTCGTTTCCAAAAAACAGCTATTATAATGTCCAGAGTAGAGCCATGATGACAATACCGTGAATCGGCACGAGGGACATGGTCGAAAGGAGAGGTTTTTATGAAGAGACGAGTGCTTGGACCAGTTATGGTCATGATCCTCCTTGCGTCGCTTTTTCCCGTTGCCGCCGCGCAGGAAAGCTGTCCCGCGCCGGAGGGGATGAAAATGATTTTGCTTGAATCAAACTGGGTTTTTGATCCTGCCTCCGGACTTCTGAAAGGGACGGCGACCGTGTTCAATGCTTCGGAATCCGATGCCGTTGCCCCCGGCGTGATGCTTAACCTGTATAACATGAAAGGTGAATCCTTTGACAGCGTTACCATTCGCGGCAAGCATGCCAGAGTTGCTCCGGGTGAAAAAACCGAGGTGCCTTTCGAGATCAAGCTGAAGGAAATCCCCCTGTCAATGATGATTGCGCCTGTAGAAGGTATGGCCTTCACATGAGGCTAGCCTGGGTCGCGTTGCGTCCCGGAAACGAAACATTCCGAGAAAGGAGTCTTCCGTCATGGAAATGGACAGCATTATCGAGGAATATGTCTGCAAACCTTCAAAAGTTGCAGTGGTCGGTGCGTCACGCAATCGCGACCGGCCCGTTTATGAAGTGATGGAGTACCTGAAAGAACAGGATTTCGACATGTATCCAGTGAACCCCTCTTCCGCGGGAGAGACCATTCACGACCTGTTGTGCTATGGAAGTTTGGGGGAGGTCCCTGAAGAGGTGGACATCGTGGCACTTTTCATCGCGCCGAAACATCAGGAAACGGTTCTGGATGAGGTCCGTAAACTCCCCAGGAAACCGGTGGTGTGGATGCAGCCCGGCGCGGAAAATGATGAAGCCGAAAAGAAACTGAAGGAAGAAGGATACGAAGTCGTCAAGGGAGCGTGTCTCATGATGACCCACCAGGTGTATTGTGCGGGAGAATAATAATTGAATCTTGGAACAGGTGCTTGACCTCGGCGGCTTGCGGGGGTAGTATATCGCCATAAGTTAGGGCAACCTAAAAATAAGGGGCGATATACATGCCTGAAAAAAAAGTTTATTTGGATCACTCTGCAACCACACCGCTTGGCGCCGAGGTATACGAAGCAATGAAGCCGTTTTTCCTCGAAAACTACGGCAATCCGAACAGTCTCCATTCATGGGGCATGGAGGCCAGACGAGCCGTTGACAAGAGCCGTTCTTCCATCGCGGGGCTGTTAAACTCCGATCCCCGGGAAATCGTCATAACCGGAGGAGGAAGCGAGGCCGATAACCTTGCCATAAAAGGCACGGCCTTTGCCCTCCGTGAAAAGGGACGGCATATCATCACTTCAGCGATAGAACACCACGCTGTTCTGGATTCTTGCAAGTGGCTCGAAAGCCAGGGGTTCGAGATCACGGTCCTTCCTGTCGATCCCGCGGGCATGGTCCGCATCGGTGACCTCGAAAAGGCGATCCGGGAGGACACCATTCTTGTGACCGTCATGTATGCCAATAACGAGGTCGGGACGGTTCAGCCCGTGGAGGACATTGTCCGGACGGCGAAAGGACGGGGTGTACGGGTGCACCTTGACGGAGTCCAGGCCGTGGGGCACATTCCGGTGGATGTGAAGGCTCTCGATGTCGATCTGCTGACGCTTTCCGCTCACAAGATGTATGGCCCGAAAGGGATCGGTGCGCTCTACATCAAAAAAGGAGTGAAGGTGGTTCCCCTTGTCCATGGCGGAGGCCAGGAATTCGGACTCAGATCCGGTACGGAAAACACGGCGGGGATAGTGGGTTTCGGTGTCGCGGCGGAACTCGCCATGAAGCGTCTGGAACAGGGCGCTGTTGAAAGCGAAAGCCGGCTGAGAGACCTCTTGCTTGCAGGGATTACCGAGAAAATCCCTCACGCCCATGTCACGGGGCATCCCGTGGCGCGGCTTCCCTTCCACGCGAGCATCTGTTTCGATTACATCGAAGGAGAATCGATGCTGCTCAGGCTCAATGCAGCTGGCATCGGTGCTTCCAGCGGATCCGCCTGCACGAGCGGGAGCCTTGAAGCAAGTCACGTGCTTCTGGCCATGGGGATCCCCCATGAGCTGGCTCACGGTTCGCTGCGGCTGACGCTGGGCAAGGACACGACTGAGGAGGATATCCTTTATGTCCTGGAAACGCTTCCGAAAGTCGTCTCTGATCTGCGCGCACTTTCGCCCCTGGGAAAAGAAAGCTCCTGACGAGGTGAAAATGATGATGTACTCAGAGAAAGTAATGGAACTCTTTATGAACCCGAAAAACGCCGGGAAGCTTGAAGAACCCGACGGGATCGGCGAGGTTGGAAACCCGCAGTGCGGGGACATCATGAAGATCTACATCAAGGTCAGGGATAACCGTATCGATGACATTTCCTTCGAGACCTTCGGCTGCGCCTCGGCGATTGCCTCGAGTTCGATGGTCACTGAAATGGTGAAAGGCAAGACCCTGGAAGAGGCGCTGGCGGTATCCAACAAGGATGTGGTGGAAGAGCTCGGCGGACTTCCCCCGCAGAAGATTCACTGCTCCCTCCTGGCGGAAGAGGGAATCAGGGCGGCCATTGAAGATTATCGACAGAAAGCGGGGGTCAACTGATGGAGGAAGGGAAGGTCATCGCCGTATGCATGTCCGACCGAAAAGGCATTCCCAAGAAGAATGTCGGGGAGGCGATGCTTGAGGTCGGCAAGGGGCTTGCCGGTGACGCCCATGCCGGATTCGCCCACCGTCAGGTGAGCATGCTTGCTTTGGAAGACATCGAAACCATGAAAGCAAAACTGCCCGAACTCGAACCGGGCAGTTTTGCAGAAAACCTTACCGTCGCCGGCCTTGACCTGGAAGGACTTTCTCTCGGCGCCCGCTTCAGGGTGGGCGAGGCGCTGATCGCCTTGACCCAGATCGGCAAGGAATGCCACACGCGGTGTGCGATCTATCACCAGACCGGTGACTGCATCATGCCTGCCAAGGGCCTCTTTTTCGAGGTCCTTGAAGGAGGGAAGGTCGCCGTGGGCGACCGGGTGAAACGCCTGGACTGACCGGTTCCGGCGGCCTTTTTCGCGGAACCGGAACGCAAGGAAGCATGCTCTTCAGGCAAACACCATCGGTGTATGCGGGAAAGGGGACGGATGAAGTCCGTCCCCTTTTGTTTTCGCGAATCGTTGTTTTATAATTGAAAAACCTGCCACGGTTTTCCGGAGGTATGCCATGGGACCAGTCGTTTCAACCTGCTTCAGGGTTCGATACGGGGAGACGGACCAGATGGGGTTTGTCTTCAACGCGCATTATCTGACCTGGTTTGAAATGGGCCGCACCGAGTACTGCAGGGCACTCTCGCGGCCGTATGCCCTCTGGGAGAAAGAAGGACTCTCCCTGCCTGTTGTTGAAGCATCCATTCGATACAAGAACCCCTTGCACTACGATGACAGGGTGCGTCTCAAGACGAGCGTCCGGGAGGTGACCCCCTACAGCATCACCTTTGCCTACAAGGTGATCAGAGAAGAGGACAGCCGGGTTGCCGCGGAAGGAAGCACGAAACATGCCTTCTGCGACAGGGCCGGAAAGCTTGCCAGGGAGCCGGAGCCTTTTTACGGATGGCTTTTGAAACAGCTTGAACAAACCATGGAAGAGGTGGTTCCGCGTGAGCGAAAAACGAATATTGCTCGGGAATGAAG
Source organism: Thermovirgaceae bacterium (assembly GCA_049974965.1). Lineage (GTDB taxonomy): Bacteria > Synergistota > Synergistia > Synergistales > Thermovirgaceae > UBA1876. The sequence continues at coordinate 8,732 of JBNGCT010000029.1, read as the reverse complement.
CCATAGCCCGCGGGATCGTCGAGGCTGGGTGCGAAGTTGCGTCCGCATACCCGGGAACGCCCTCCTCGGAGATTCTGCCGGCTGTAGCACACTGGGCAGATGAACTTGGAACCAAAACAGTCGTTGAATGGGGCGCCAATGAGAAGGTGGCCTTCGAAATGGCCGCCGGGGCGTCCTTCGCCGGTAAAAGGGCCTGCGCCGTCATGAAGCAGGTCGGGCTGAACGTGGCGGCCGATCCGTTCATGAGCGTTGCCCATTTCAGGATCAAGGGGGGGTTTTTGCTCGTCGTGGCCGACGATCCGGGGCCCCACAGTTCGCAGACCGAACAGGACAGCCGGTTCTTTGCCATGTTCGCCAAGGTCCCCTGTTTCGATCCCTCCACGGCCGCCGAGGCCAGGGAAATGGTTTTCGATGCCTATGACCTTTCGGAACGGCACGAGATTGTCACCATGCTCCGCCCCTCGGGGAGAGTGGACCACTGCAGGCAGGATATCGAGCTGAAAGACGTCATTGATATCAAACGCCCTGCGAAGTTTGAAAAAGACATCTCCCGCTGGGTGTGCCTCCCCGCCCACGTGCGCATCAATCATCCACTGCTGAACGAGAAGAACGACGCCATAAGGGAGGAGTTCGAAAAGGATTTCGGAAAGTACAATTACGAGGTTCCTTCAGAGCAGCCCGCCAGGCTCGGAATCATCGCCGGCGGAATCTCCTTCTCCGTTGTGAAGGATCTTCTCCGGAGCATGGGCAGAAAGGACGTATCCATCCTCAAGATCGGGACACCGCATCCGCTTCCGGTCAAAATGGTGGAGGATTTCATCGCCCGACACGACAATGTGCTGATCCTGGAGGAGACCTACCCGGTCATAGAGATGCAGATTCCCGACAGGACGAAAGTGAAAGGGCGCTGGAACGGCTGGGTGCCCCGGGCAGGGGAACTGCTGCCCGAAGTCATCGAAGTGACCCTCTGCAAGGTCCTCGGCGAGGAGATGCCCCAAAAACCCGACGAGTACATCAAGAAGGCTCTCGAGGAGCTTCAGGTGACTCCGCGCAAACCCATGCTGTGTCCTGGATGTCCTCACAGGGCGAGCTTCTTCGCTATCCGGCAGGCGCTGCCGAAGGCGATCAACCCGTCGGACATCGGCTGCTACACCCTTGGAGTGAACCAGAAGGCCGTTGACGCCGTCATCGACATGGGGGCCTCCGTCACCCAGGCGTCGGGACTGTACATGGCCCACAAGGCTGAAGGAACGGAGCGCCCCATCGTGGCGACCATCGGCGACTCCACATTCTTTCACATGGGGCTTCCCGGCCTGGTCAGCGCCGTGTACAACCGGCATGCATTCGTCCTCGCCATCCTCGACAACAGCATCACGGCCATGACGGGTGGCCAGTCCCATCCGGGCATCGGCGACAAGCTGCGCAAGGGCGACAGGGGGCGAAGGGTCGACGTCGGGGACGCCGTCAAGGCCTGCGGAGTTTCCTGGGTCAAAACCCTTGAAGCCTATGATGTCGAAAAAGGCAAGGAATTGGTCAAGGAAGCCTGGGAACACGCCAGGTCCAACGAGGAACCGGCGGTGCTCATCTTCAGGCACCCCTGCATGCTCTTGCGAATGGAGCAGGACAAAATCCGGGTTACCGTCGATCCCGAAAAGTGCGTCGGATGCCGGTTTTGCATCGACTATTTCAACTGTCCGGGACTTGTCTTTGACGAAGAGAAGAAGAAAGCCCGCATCGACGAAAGATTCTGCGTCCAGTGCGGTGTCTGCATCAATGTCTGCCCCCACGGCGCGATCCAGGCCGTGGAAAGGGAGGAGGCGTAGCCATGCAGTATGTGATCGTCGGCATCGGCGGTCAGGGAATCCTCTTTTCAAGCCGGGTTCTCGGGCACATTGCCATGTCCAAGGGTGAAACCGTCATTGGCAGTGAAGTGCATGGAATGGCCCAGCGGGGAGGTTCCGTGATCAGCCACTTCAAAATCGGAGACTACTCGAGTCCCCTTGTCAAGGCAGGGGAGGCCGACACGCTTCTCGCCTTTGACCAGAACGAGGCCTTCCGGAATTTCAACTTCCTTCGCGAATGCGGCAAGGCCGTCGTAAACGTGCATGATAAAGGGGCCCTCGAAAACGGCAACCTTCAAAGGTATATCGGAGAGCGGTCACTGGACATCCACCCCATTGAAGGATACGAAATTCTCAAGAAGCACATGGGAGGGAAATTCCTCTTCTTGAACGTGCTCATCCTCGGTGCCATGTGCGGGGTAGGAGCGGGTAACGTCACACGTGAAGAAGTCCGCCGTGCAATAGAACAACTGGCACCACCCAAATTCGTCGATGCAAACCTGAAGGTGGTCGACCTGGGGTATGAAGCAACGAGGTGATGAAACCTTCGATTCGCAAGCGGGGACCCGGGTCGGGTCCCCGCTTTTTTTGTGGGGGAAACCTTCCGTTTTCCGGAACCGGCCGCGAAAGGCTTATTCTCTTTTGGAATTTCTGGTCTGCCTGCTTCTTTGGTCGGCTCTCGCAGGGGCAATTCTCGTGACCTTTCTTCCTCCCCACCTGGAGGCACATAGAAACCGGGTTGCCCTGCGCGAGGGTGAGCACATCGCCCGCTGGATACAAAGAAGCCTGATCAAAGCCTGCATCGAGAGAAGGGCCTTCGACATCAAGTATTACAGCGGCCGGAGGGATTTTATGCGGATCCAGTGGTACAGCCCGCCCGAGCAGGAAACCTACAGGACCGACGGGAAGTGCTGGATCCAGTTCGATACGAGAGGCTGGGTGAGGCCGCGGTATTCTCCGGCATGGCACACCATGACGCCCGCGGTGACATTGAAGATTTACACCAGCGGCGACAGGTATGACCCTCAGCCGCCGGTGGCCAAAATCACCGTTTCAGGGTACTGCCTGGTTTCCTTTCGCGAGGTCGAATAGGGTCTTGTCTTGAAAAAGATGTAGACAGCGGGTATAACTGGGATCAGCCCTGTCAGTCTGCAGCATGTAAAATTATGTCCCGTCCCTGCCCTTTCCTGAAAGCGGAAAAGCCGGGTTACGAGGACCGGGAGGAAATGTGAATGCCCGTCAAGCCATGGTGGAGAGAAACACTGGAGACAATTCTTTGGGCCCTTGTACTGGCCCTTATCCTGAGGACCTTTGTGGTCCAGGCTTTCTGGATCCCGAGCGGTTCCATGATCCCGACGCTGCTGCCCGGTGATCGTGTTCTTGTGGCGAAGTTCTGGTATTCCTTCACGGAGCCCAAGAGAGGGCAGATCATCGTCTTCGAGTATCCCGTCGACCCGAAACGGGATTTCGTCAAAAGAGTCATCGGCTTGCCGGGGGAGGTGGTCGACATCCGTGACGGAGTCGTTCACGTCGACGGCAACCCCCTGTCGGAGCCCTACGTGCAATACCATGATTCCTATGACATGGAAGCGACCAGGGTCCCCGAAAATCAATATTTCGTCATGGGGGACAACCGGCCCAACTCCCAGGACAGCCGTTTCTGGGGTTTTGTCCCGGAGGGAAACATAAAAGGACCCTCATTTTTCCGCTATTGGCCGCTCACCCGTGTCGGAGGCCTTTACTGACATGGCGAGAACCGTCTGGTACCCGGGCCACATGGCGAAAGGTCTCAGGCAGCTCAGGGACCTTCTCGCAAAGCTTGACGTTGTTGTCGAGATCCGTGATGCCAGGGCTCCGGAGGCGACAGCATCGCCCTTTGCGGTACAGGCAGGAAAGCTGAAACCCCTCTGGATCGTTCTCTCGAAAAGGGATCTTGCAGACGAAAAAGTGACGCGTCGATGGCTCCGGTTTTACAGGGACCAGGGGAAAAACGCCTGGTCCTTTGATCTCAGGAGTACGCGGCTCAAAACGTTTCTTGGGGCGGTGGAAAAGGAAAAGCCTGTCCACAGGGATCTCCGCCTTGCCGTGATTGGTGTCCCGAATGTGGGCAAATCCATGTTCCTCAACCTTGTCATCGGGAAGAAAGCGGCTTCGGTGGGTGCTGTGCCGGGTGTCACGAAAGGTGTCTCATGGTATCGAGGACGCGGTTTCCTCGTCGTCGATTCGCCCGGTATCGTGGACCCGAAATCCGATGCGGCGGTTCACCGTCTCCTGGCCTGGCTTGCAGGATCCCGCTCCGACGTCATCGGAGGCTACGAAACGGTGGCACTGGATTTCATCGCCTATGTCCAGGAAAGGGGTCTCTGGCGGGAAACCCTGGGATCCTGGGAGGTCGAAGGCTCCGGTCTTTCCCCCGGCGATGTCCTTGTCAACGTAGGGAAACGCCTGGGGTGTCTCGCCAAGGGCGGAAAGGTCGACCTCGAAAGAGCTGGAAAGATGCTGCTCGATTCCTTCGCGACGGGAAAGCTCGGCAGGGTCAGCCTTGAAACGCCGGAGACGGTGGCCTTTCGGGACGTGAAACGATGATTGTCGCAGGAGTGGACGAGGCGGGTCGCGGCCCCCTGGCTGGTCCCGTCGTCGCGGCGGCGGTGGTGTTGTCCAGGATGGACCGGAATCGCCTGCTTTCGATGGGACTTCGGGATTCCAAGAAAATGACGGCCAAAAGGCGCGAACGAGTGTTTGCCGCCATGATCGAAATGGGTGTGGCCTGGAGGGCCCAGGCGGCCTCCCCTGGCAGGATCGACAGGGACAACATCCTCCGCGCCGCCCTCTGGGCCATGGGAAGGGCCGTAGCACGTCTTCCCGTGAAGCCTGACCTCGTGATCGTGGACGGGAACATGCCGTTTCCCTGTGAAGGCCTGTGCCAGAGAACCCTGAAAGGCGCCGATGGGATCGTTCCTGCCGTGGCCGCTGCGTCGGTGGTCGCCAAGGTCCTGAGAGACAGGGCCATGGCGGTACTGGCGAAACGCTATCCCGAATATGGTTTCGAACGGAACAAGGGGTATCCCTCGAAAGAGCACAGGCGGATCCTGCGTGAAATCGGCCCCTGCCCGCTCCACAGGAGGACCTTCGGGCCCTGCAGCGAACGGGGTTGAAAATCTCCGGAAATTCATAACCGAAACTGCAAAAAAACAGAACAATTGACGCAGACATGGAAGGGAGTTGCGATGGCACGGCATCTTGACCTTGGCATTGCCGGTGAGGATATCGCCCGGAGAACCCTTGAGCGGGCCGGGTACAGGATCCTTGAGCGGAATGTGCGTTTGCGGTCGGGCGAGCTGGACATGGTGGCTCTGGACGGTGAGGAACTGGTGGTCGTGGAAGTCCGGACCCGGAGCATCGGCAGGATGGCCCCGCCGGAGACGACGGTGGGGCCCAGAAAACTCCTGAAGCTTGTGCGCACCGGCCGTTGGTACGTGCAGCGGAGCGGGTGGGAAGGTCCCTGGCGGATCGACGTGGTCGCCGTCACGGTTGAACCAGGCAAACCACCGGAAGTCGAAGTCTTCCGTGATATCACGACGGGGCTGATCGGGCTGTGAGTGCTTTTGGAGTGACTCTCCAGGGGATAGAGGCCAGAAAGGTGGAGGTGGAGGTCGAGATCACGGGCGGACTTTTCTCCATTTCCGTGGTCGGCCTGCCCGACGTTTCCGTCAGGGAGGCGAGGGAAAGGGTTCGAGCCGCACTCAGGGCGGTCGGGATGCCTGTCCGGGGACGTGTCGCCGTCAACCTGGCGCCGGCTGACCTTCCCAAGGAAGGGGCGCTTCTCGACCTGCCCATGGCCCTCGGCATTGCCAGGGCCATGGGGGAGATCCCCCCGGTGGAGGACATGATCTGCATGGGGGAACTGGCCCTGGACGGCCGGATCAGGCGGGTGAGAGGGGCCGTTCCGGCGGCTCTGCTGGCGAAAAGGGCTGGTTTGCCGATCTTCGTCCCGGAGGCAAACGCCCGGGAAGTCTCGCTGGTTTCAGGGGTCAGGGCCTATGCCGTTTCTTCCCTCGAACAGCTGTTGTCCCATCTCAGGAAAGAGGCGCCTCTCGATCCTGTCGCCGGCGGCTTCCCGAAAGATGAAAAAATCGAGGCGGAACCCGACCTGGCGGATATCAAGGGACAGGCGCAGGCGAAACGTGCCCTCGAGATCGCCGCCGCAGGCGGGCACAACATCATTTTCATCGGCTCGCCGGGGTCGGGCAAGACCATGCTCGCCAGGGGCCTGAGAGGCCTTTTGCCCCCGCTTTCCGACGAGGAGGTCATGGAGACCCTCCTCGTCAGGAGTACAGTCGGCCTTCCACCCGTCAAGGGGCGTACGAGACCTTTCCGGACCATACATCACACGGCCACGACGGTTTCCGTCTGCGGCGGCGGGGCGACGCTGAAACCCGGCGAGGTGAGCCTCGCTCACAGGGGAGTGCTGTTTCTCGATGAATTCACGGAATTCCGGAGAGATCTCCTGGAAGCGCTCCGGCAACCCCTTGAGGATGGCCGGATCGTGGTGAGCAGGGCTTCCGGCAGCGTAACCTACCCCGCCCGGGTGCTTCTCGCCGCGGCGTGCAACCCCTGCCCGTGCGGCTACTATGGTGATCCCGTCGTACCGTGCCGATGTCCCGCGAGCGCGGTGGAAAGGTATCAAAGGAAGCTCTCGGGACCCATCATCGACAGGCTTGACCTGTACATCAGCGTTCCACGGCTGACTCCGGAGGAGCTCGTGCAGTTCGGGGCAACTTCTTGTGAGTCCAGTTCGTCTGTGAGAGAACGGGTCACGTCTGCCCGGGGCCTCCAGCAGGAACGCTGGAGATCCTTTGGATTTGCAAGCAACGCGGAAATCCCGGAAAAGGTTCTCAAAAAATGTATCGGGCTGGCCGCACAAAGCCGCAGATTCCTCCAGGATGCGGCGGGGCGGCTCAGGCTTTCGGGAAGGGGCCTTTCGAGGGTGCTCAGGGTCGCAAGGACCATTGCTGATCTGGGCCGTGAAGAACAGATTCTTCCCGTTCACCTCTCGGAAGCACTGGCGTACCGTGAGGGGGCGAATATGCCGTGGACCGGCTGAGTTCCCTCGTCCTTTTGAACGGTGTCATGAGCAGGGAGATCATTGCCGCCTGTACTGAAGGAGACCTTTCCCCCGAGGAAATCGCCGCCGGGGGACCCGCGCTCTGGTGGAAGCTCGGCTGCCCCGAAAAAACCGTGTCCCTCCTCAGCGACAGGTTCGAGACGGACTGGGCGCACAGGGAAAGGGAACAATGCGAGATGCAGGAGATTTCCCTGACAGCCTGGGGGTCGGATGAATACCCGGCGGCCTTGAACCGGCTTCCCGATCCGCCGTTGGTACTCTACAGAAAAGGTGCTTGTCCCTGCACCGAGGTAGTGGGTATCGTCGGGACGAGGCGGTGCAGCCCCTACGGTCGGGGCATCGCAAGGGATCTTGCCGGCCGGTTGAGTCTCTGCGGGAGGAGGGTGATCAGCGGGGGCGCGAGGGGTATTGATACGGCGGCCCACGAGGGATGTGTCGATGCGGGCGGAAAAACCCTGGCCGTTTTGGGGACGGGCATCGACAAGGTCTACCCCGCGGCAAACCGTGCCCTTTTTGAAAGGATCATCGAGCGGGGATCCCTCCTGTCAGAGTTCCCGCTGGGGTTCCCGGCGAGAAACTGGACGTTCCCGAGGCGCAACCGTCTCATTGCGGCGTTGTCCGCGCCCCTTGTCGTCGTGGAGGCGCCGATCAAAAGCGGGGCCATCATTACGGCCCGCATCGCCCTCGAAGTCGGAAGGGACGTATGGTCCGTACCGGGCAGGATAACGGACACCATTTCAGCGGGGTCCAACGGGCTCATAGCCGACGGTGCGTATCCCCTCGTCGACGTGGAGGAATTCCTGCGGCACGTGACGGGAAGGCAGCGGAGGCTCGATTTCGGTGAAGCGGAAGAGAAGGTTGAAAATGGAAAAGAAACCGCAAGGCCCCTTTCTGGAGAAGAGGAAAAGGTGTATCGTCTCCTTCGTGAGGCCGGCGGGTGTACAGTTGACAACATTGCGGCCCGCGCTAAAATGAGCGCCACTGATGTCCTGAGGATTCTGGGGATTCTCTGTGTCGAGGGAATTGTGGCGAACGACGGACCCGGGCGGTGGAGTGCCGCCGTCGGCCCCAAAAAAGCGTGACGGCACGATGAGAAGAGTTGAAGGAGGCATGATCATGCCTGTTCGGTATATACCTGAATACGAACGGAAATACCTGACGGAGGAAGCCCTGGCGCTGGCCTATTCGATGTGCGCCAACGGCGGGCTGTCGACGGATATCATGGAACAGACGATGACCGAGGCTGTCAAGTTCGGACAGTCCGGCGGCCAGCCCGTGGACGCGGGGCTTTTCGAGGCCCTGCTTTGGGCGGTCTGCGACAATGACCTGAAGCAGAATGCCGGTCGGGAGCTTTTCGACGACGCGGCATCATCGTCCGTGTCCTGACGGGGAGTTTCAGGATGGCTGCGAAAAGCACGACGAAAAAAAACACCGGGAAAAAGACGACAAAGCCCGAAAAACCTGCAAGAAAGGGAAGTTCCGGGAAAACCCTCGTTATCGTGGAATCGCCGTCAAAGGCGAAGACCCTCAAGAAGCTCCTCGGAAGAGGGTATGACGTGCAGGCCAGTGTGGGGCACATCAAGGATCTCCCGAAAAGCCGGCTGGCCATAGATATCGAAAACGACTTCTCCCCCGAATATATTCTCATCAGGGGAAAGGGAAAAACCGCGGCGGACCTCAAAAAGCGCGCCGCCGAAAGCAAGCGTGTCATCCTGGCGTCGGACCCGGACCGGGAAGGCGAAGCCATCGCCTGGCATCTCGCGGAC
>JBNGCT010000028.1:0-16202 GCA_049974965.1 Thermovirgaceae bacterium | reverse complement strand
CGCTTAGGCGTCCGTGAGCCGACAAGAGGCCGGGGTCCCCGAAAAGGACGGGGACCCCGGCCTCTTTTTTATTCTTTTTCCCCGGTGGGAGGAGCGGATTGAAATGAGACAGCGCAAGGAAACACAGCTTGAGAATCTCCGAAAAACGGTTCGGCGGATGTGGGAGGGAGTGCCTTTCTACCGGGCGCGGATGGAAGACCGGAACCTTTCACCGGAAGACATACAGTCCCTCGAGGACCTGCGCCGGTTGCCCTTCATGACGAAAAACGATCTCAGGGACCAGTACCCCATGGGGATTCTGGCCTGCGACAGGCGTGATGTCCGAAGGGTCCACGCGTCTTCGGGGACGACGGGAAAGCCCACCGTGGTTTCCTACACCCAGCGGGATCTGGACTCCTGGTCGGAATGCATGGCCCAATGCCTGGAAAGGGCGGGCATGGCCGCTGACGACGTCTTCCAGGTGATCCTCGGCTACGGGCTTTTCACCGGCGCCCTTGGTTTTCACTACGGCGCGGAGCGTCTCGGGGCCATGGTGATTCCCACGGGGGGCGGATTTACGGGCCGCCAGATCATGCTCATGGAGGACCTGGGAACCACCGTTTTCACGAGCACGCCTTCATACGCACTCTATCTTGCCGAAGAGATCGAAAAGAGGGAAATCAGGGACAGGCTCAACCTCCGGCTGGCCATCCTTGGCGGCGAAGCCTGGACGGCTGAAATGCGCGACCGTATCGAGGAATCTCTCGGTGTAACGGCCCTGGATTCCTATGGTCTCTCCGAAGTGATGGGCCCCGGCGTGGCCATGGAATGTCCTGAAAAGACGGGGCTTCACCCAAACTGGGACCATTTCCTCTTCGAGGTTGTCGATCCAGCCACAGGACTTTACGTTGAAGAGGGTCAAAGGGGGGAACTGGTCATCACCTCCCTGACCAAAGAAGCCATGCCCGTCATCAGGTACCGAACGAGGGATTTGACGCGGTTTTTGCCCGGCCCGTGCCCCTGCGGCAGGAATGACCTCCGGATCGACAGGATCAAGGGGCGTTGCGACGACATGATGATCATCAGGGGGGTGAACGTGTTCCCCTCCCAGATAGAGGCTGTCTTGGGGCAGATACCGGAAGTTTCACTGCACTATTTTCTTGAGGTGACGGAAAAGAAAGGCCTCAAGGAACTGACGGTGGTGTGCGAAAACGAGGAGTTTTTGGGCGGTGAAGGAAAAGAACGGCTCGGGCAACGGGTCGGGAAGGCGCTGCACGAGGTTTTGGGAATCCGGGTGGGACTCCGACTGGAAGACCCGGGAACGGTGGAACGGTCGTCGGGAAAGGCTGTCCGGATCGTCCGGGTCGAAGCCGGCGGCGAAAGATAAATCAGTGACAAGGGGAGGCGAGAGCGATGACTGAGCGGAGATGGAACGAGGAAGAAATTCGCGGTTACTGTGGTGCCGGAGGGCATCTTGATCCAGAATACGATTTCGAGGGGTTGTCCCTGGCCTACAAGGAAGTCCAGGACGCCGCCGACTGCTGGGGGAGAAGGCGAGGATGACCTGCTAGGCGCGCGGAACCCGGCCGCTTTGGTCGGATAACCCGGCAGGGCCTTTCGGAAGCGGTTGTCGGAATGTATCATGGTGACGGAATCCGAAGGGGGCTGCAACATGGTGCAGATGCGGCCGGCGTCAGCAGGGGGCGGTTTCGAACACACAAAAGCCTTGTCGGGAATACTCAAGCTGCTTGCCGAAAGACGAAAAGTGGATTTCTCCGGTTTCAGGCCTTCCGTTGTGGAGCGGGAGGTCCGTCACCGGATGGAGCTTTGCCGGTGCAAGGAGGCCGCCGAATACAGGAATTTCCTCGAAAACGACCCCTGCGAAATAGACGGCCTCCTTGATTCCCTTACCGTGGGGGTCAGTGAATTTTTCAGGGACCCTCTCGTTTTTTCCATCCTGTCGAAAATTGCCATTCCCTTGATTCTGGAAAAAAAGGCCTCGAAAGGGGACTACCTGCTTCGGGTCTGGTCTGCCGGTTGCAGCAGCGGGGAGGAGGCCTACTCCATAGCCATCCTGATTGCCGAGGCTCTCACGAGGAGGCCTGAGCCCTTCAGGTTTCTCGTCTTCGGGACCGATATTGATGAAAAGGACCTGGTCCTGGCCCGGGAGGGCAGGTACCCGTCAGAACGCCTCGAACGGGTGCCGCTCGGCCTTGTGAAAAAATATTTCCATGAAGAAAACAGATTTTACAGGATGAAAGAAGCGTTCAGGGAAGTCACCGGATTTTCGCGACATGATCTTTTGGCCGACGACCCCGTCACCCCCGCTGAAAGCGTTTACGGGGCCTTCGACATGATCCTGTGCCGCAACGTCCTGATGTATATGCTGCCGAAGATCCAGGAGAGGACTTTTTCGCGCCTCGACAAGGCCCTGAAACGGGGAGGGTTTTTCGTGCTCGGGGAAGCGGAGGAGATTCCGGCGCAACAGGCGACATGGTACGATACTGTCTGTAGAGATTGCAAGGTGTTCCACAAGACGTGAAGTCTTGAGCCGACCTCGAGGATGTGATTCGGGATGTCTTTTTTGGCCAGAGCCGGGAGCATTTCCAGGCGGCTTTTGCTGTACTTCCTTCTTGCCGCCCTGATTCCCGCTGCGGCAGGGGTCATATTCCTCGGGGTGACGATGGTTGAAGAGAAAAAGGGTGACCTCAGGCAGAGCATTGCTGAATCACGAGACAGCAAGATCTCGACCATCAGGCTTTGGCATGAAGAAAAAAGTCCGACCTGCGCATACTCGCCCGCCTTCAACGGATAAAGGCCATGGCCGAAACTTTTTCCAAAGACAGGGAAGACTGGGCCGAGTCCGATTTAAAGAGGGCCCTGGCGGCCAGGCAAGCCATAAAGACACACCTTCAACTGAAGCTTGATTTCCTGGAATTTCAGCTCATCGACGCCGATACAGGCGTCGTGGAGCTCTGCACCGAGCCAACCAGGGAGGGTGCCAACCGGCTTCAGGAGGATTATTTTCAGAAATCCCTGGAATCCGGATCGATTTATACGGGTGGCATAAGACGCCTGGAGTATCTGGACGGACGGCCGGCCATGGTTTTGGCCGTCCCGGTTTTCGCCGAAAAAGAAACGGAGCCCTTTGCGGTTCTGGCAGGCCTCATAAACCTGGAGTCATTTCTTTATCCTTTCTTGTGCGAACGGGCAAGGCTCGGCGAGACCGGTGAAACGTTTTTGGTCGGCCCAGATGGATTGGCTTTGAGCCCTCTCCGCTGGGAAGAGAACGCCCCCCTGCGGCGGCATGTTTCCATCGATCCCGCCAGATTTGATTCTCAAGGTGGAAAGGGCCTCATCGAAACCGGGGATTACAGGGGGACGGAGGTGATAGCCGCCTATTCCCTCATACCGGATCTCGAATGGGCGATGGTGGTCAAGCAGGATGTGGCAGAAATCTACGGGCCCGTCAACAGGCTGGTCAGAGACGCCCTTTTGATTGGTGCGGCCTGCATCCTGATCGCCCTCCTCATCGCCCTGGCCGCGGCACGGAATATCTCCCGCCCCCTGGCCCGCATGAGCGAGGCCGCAACTCAAATCCGAAATGGCCGGCTCGATGAGAGAATAGCCTTAGACCGGAAAGACGAACTGGGCGAACTTGCCTCGACCCTCAACGGACTCGCCGACAACCTTGTTTCAAGAATTGCCGTCAGGGAAAAATCCGCACATATCATGACGGCCCTGTTGCCCCTGAGGACCGTCGAGGATTTCGCGAGAAAAGCCACGGAACGTCTTATGGAGACCTTTGACGCCTCCATGGGGGCCTTTCACCTCCTCGATGCCGACACGGGCCGTTTCGTTCACATGTACTCAGCCGGTTTCGATCCAGTTTCAGTCAACGACACGGATACCGGTTCGCTGGGAGGCCTCGTCGGCCGGGTGCTCGCAGGCGGTGACCTCCTGGTTTTCGACCGCTCCTCCGTCGAGGAAGGGGAAGTCGACGAGGAACTCTTCGCCTTTTCCACCCCCTTCGGAACCACCGAGGCCCGGCAGGTCGTGGCTATTCCCGTTGCCAACGAAGAGGAGACCCTCGGTATGATCACCCTGGCGTCGATGAATGTTTTTACGGAAGAACAGCTTGAAGTCATCCGGCAGGACCTTCCGGGAATTGTGGCGACCCTCGAAAGGGTCCTCGCCACGCGACGGATGCTGGAAATGACCAGCGAACTCCGCGAGAAGAACCTGGAACTGCAGGCGCAGTCGGAACAACTGAAGCAGCAGGCGGAAGAACTTCACGAACAAAACCTGGAGCTTGACGTGCAAAAAATGCAGGTGGAGGAAGCAAACAGGCTCAAAAGCGAATTCCTCTCCAACATGAGCCACGAGCTGAGGACCCCTCTGAACTCCATTCTGGCCCTCTCCAGGCTGATGAAAGACCAGCCGGGTTCATTACAACAAGAGCAGCGCGAGTACCTCCGCGTCATCGAGCGAAACGGACGGCAGCTGCTTGAACTCATCAATGATATCCTCGACCTCTCCAAGATCGAATCGGGCAGGATAGACCTGCGCAAGGAAGAGATTTCCGTGCCTGCCGTCCTGGGGGATATCACGGAGACCTTCAGGCCCGTGGCGGAGGAGAAGGGAATCAGCCTGGAGGAAAAGATCGAAGGGACCCTGCCGGTTCTTTACAGCGACCAGTCCAGGCTGCGCCAGATTTTGAGGAATCTGGTCGGGAACGCCGTGAAATTCACCGATGAAGGCGGAGTGATCATCCGTGCGGCCGCCGAAGAGGGACATCTGCGTATCGATGTGTCCGACACGGGTGTCGGAATCCCGGAAGAACAGATTGAAGCCATTTTTGACGAATTCCGGCAGATCGACGGGTCAGCCGCCCGCCGGTACGAAGGAACAGGCCTCGGGCTTGCCATCGCCCGCAAGTCGGCGCGGCTTCTGGGAGGGGATATCATCGTTCGAAGCCGCGTCGGTGAAGGGTCGACTTTTACCGTAACCATGCCCTGGGAGCTCGAAAAACAGGACCTGGGGACCAAAGAGGAGTCAACCGGACTGAATCATGAGAGACACATGCAACTTTCCAAGAAAACAAAAGAAAAGGGAGTCGTTCTGATCGTTGACGACGAAGAAGCCGTCCGAAGCAACCTGTCGCAGGTTCTTGAAAGACGCGGTTACCGGACCCTGAACGCCGCTTCAGGGGAAGAAGCCATCCGCCTTGCGAAAGAGCACCACCCTGATGTCATCACCCTTGATGTCGTCATGCCCGACGTGGATGGGTGGGAAGTCCTGCAGCGCCTCAAGTCCTCCAGGGAAACCTGCGAAATTCCGATTCTTGTCGTGTCCGTGTCCGAAGAGAGAAAAAGGGGTTTCGCCCTTGGCGCCGTCGGATACCTGACCAAACCCGTCGACCCGGAAAGGCTTTTCGCGGAAATCGAAAAACTGGTCGCGAGAAGGCCCAAACGGGTGCTCGTCGTCGATGACAACCCCGTGGACAGGCAGGCTTTCAGCCGGGCCCTCGCAGGCAAGGGCTTCACCATCGTGGAAGCGGAGGGTGGCGAGGATTGTCTTGAAAAAATCCCGGTCATTGCACCCGATCTCGTGGTTCTGGACCTGATGATGCCCGATGTGAGCGGTTTCGAGGTCCTCGACAGGATCCGGCGGAATGAAAAGACGAAAACCCTCCCGGTCATCGTGGTCACCGCCAGGGATCTTTCGGCCGAAGAAAAGGACCGGCTCAGGGGAAGCACCCTCGCGGTGCTGCAGAAATCGCAGACCACCTATGAAAAGATCGCTGCAGCCATAGAGGCATACGTAAAGGAAGCCACAAAACCTGCAATCCTTCTTGTGGAGGACAACGAGATCGCCGCCCTGCAGGTGAAAACCCTCGTTGAGGAAGAAGACCTTGCCGTCGTCGATGTCGTGCCGAACGGTGAGGAGGCCCTTCAGTACGTCGAGATGAAAACTCCCGACGCCATGATCCTGGACCTCATGATGCCGGGCGTCGACGGCTTTGCCGTCCTCGAGCAAATCCGGTCGAAGCCCGAAACGCGGGAACTTCCCGTCCTCGTGATCACCGCAAAGGACCTGACCGCCGCCGACAGAAGCCGTCTCGGCACGAACCATGTCAGACAGTACGTGATCAAGGGGGATATCGACAGGGACGGCCTGGTCGCAAGGGTGAAAGAAATCCTGGAATCCCGGGAACCCGTTGCGCCGAGGTGCCCCGACCGGCCCATTGAAAGGCTCCCCGAAGGGCCGGACGTGCTCATTATCGAGGATAACCCCGACAATCTTCTTGTTCTCAAGGCACTGCTTCCGCCGGGCCTCAGCGTGGACGAGGCGGCCACGGGACAGGAAGGACTCGAAAAAATCAGGCAGGCTCTCCCCGGGCTTGTTTTTCTTGACCTGAAACTTCCCGACATGCACGGGTATGACCTGGTGAAAGACCTGCGCCGATGCGAGCAAGAGGGGCATCTGCCCGTCGTGGCGGTGACGGCCCAGGCAATGAAGGGCGATGTGGAAAGGGCCCTGGAGGCAGGATGCGACGATTATCTCGCCAAGCCGATAGAAAGGGACCAACTGGAAAGAATCATTGAAACCTATCT
This sequence comes from Thermovirgaceae bacterium, assembly GCA_049974965.1. GTDB lineage: Bacteria > Synergistota > Synergistia > Synergistales > Thermovirgaceae > UBA1876. Next base: position 9,606 of record JBNGCT010000028.1, on the reverse strand, counting down.
GAGCCGCGGGTGATGATTTTCCCGATAAAAAGAAAAGGCTTCGGAGGGCACAAAGATGAAAGTTCTCGCCATTGATGACAGGAAAGACAACGTGCTTGTCTACCGTGCGATACTGAAGAGGGTCATGCCGGAGGCCGAACTGATTGCAGCCTTTTCAGGAGCGGAAGGCCTGAAGCTTCTGGAAGAGGAAAACCCTGACATCATCCTGCTCGATCTTTTCATGCCGGAAATGGATGGCCTTCAAGTCGCGAGGCGCATCCGGTCGACGCCGCCTTTTGACTCCATCCCCATCGTCGTGATTACCGCCGCCGAAACGGGAACGCAGATGAAAGTCAAGGCCCTTGAAGCCGGTGCCGACGCCCTGCTGAACAAACCTGTCGATGAAAGTGAACTGCTCGCCCAGATGAGGGCCATGGTCCGGATGCGCCGTAGCGAACAGGAACTCCAGAAACAGAAGGCGGGGCTTGAAATCGCTGTCGCCGAGAGGACACAAGAGCTCGAAATGAGCAACGAGGCCCTTGCCAGGGCCCTGGAACAGACCGTGTACGTCCTTGCAAGGACCGTTGAGTCAAAGGATCCCTATACATCAGGACACCAGCGGCGGGTTGCAGCACTTGCTTCGGAGCTCGCACGCGAAATGGGGCTTTCCGAAGATCTCCGGAAGGGAGTCTACCTGGCCTCCATGATCCATGACATCGGGAAGATCCAGATACCAGGGGAGATCCTGAGCAAGCCGGGGGCCATCTCCACCGTGGAGCGTGGACTTATCCAGCGTCACCCCGAAATCGGCGCGAGGATCCTCGAAGATATCGATCTCCCCTGGCCCGTGGCGGAAATCGTTCACCAGCATCACGAAAGGCTCGACGGCTCGGGATATCCCCGCCGACTTTCAGGCGGCGACATCCTTCCGGAAGCCCGGATCCTGGCCGTGGCCGACGTGGTGGAGGCCATGTCCTCCCACAGGCCCTACAGGCCCGCCCTGGGGATCGAGGCGGCTATCACCGAGGTCTCGGAAAACGCCGGAAAACTTTACGACAGGGACGTTGCCCAAGCCTGCGTGGAAATATTCGAACAGGGGTTTTCTTTCGACAGGGGAATTGATCCCGCCGGCGGGTGCACTTTTGCGGAAAGGACATTCAAGGCATGGGAAAAGGCGTAAAGAAGACCAATGCGGTACGAATCCTTGAAAGCATGGGTGTTCCCTTTGAACTGATGGCCTATTACGTCGATCCCTCGGATCCCGGGGCCGAAGCCGTGGCGGCCAAGATAGGCCTTCCGCCGCAGCAGGTCTTCAAGACCCTCGTAGCCCGCGGCGACAGGACAGGGGTGTCCCTGGCATGTGTACCGGGTGATGCGGAACTGGATCTCAAGGCCCTGGCAGCCGCCTGCGGCGACAAGAAGGCCGAGATGGTCCACCTGAAGGAGATCCAGCCTCTCACTGGCTACGTCAGGGGCGGCGTATCGCCCGTGGGGACGAAAAAGGATTTTCCCGTCATTATCGACGAGAGGGCCCTTGACTTTGAGCGCATATGTGTCAGCGCCGGGATGCGGGGGCTCCAGCTTCTCATTGGGCCGAAAGATCTGGCCCGAGCCGTCGGGGCCGATTTTGCGTCCATATCCATGAAGCACGGCTAAGCGCATCCCCATGGAAGCAAGGAGAGCAACGAGCTGCAACAAAAGACGATTCAAGAGGGCGAGTCTTGCGGGTTCGCCTTCCTGTGGCGAAGGACTCAAGGGGAATTTCCCTTGCCGGAAGCTATTCCGCGAAAACAAAGAGGCGCTCCCAAAGGAGCGCCTCTTGCGGGTCTTTCCGTCCACTTCCCGGGAGACCGTGTCCTGACCGGTGCCGCTTGGGGGACAGACCGCCTAGAAGACGTGTTCCCAGGTGAGATAGACTTGCCGCTCGGGGCCGTGGTAATAGGTGCCCCATGCTTCCGTCTGCCAGTATTCCTTGTCGAAAAGGTTGTAAACCGAAAGGCGCAGACTGGAAGAATCAAACCTGTATTCCACCAGGGCATCGGCGGTTGTCACGTTCGGTTCCACGTTGCCCTCGTTCCGGTTCCCGAAATAGTTGACCGTCAGTTCCCCCGCCCATGGTCCTCGTCCGTAGGCAAGGGTGGCGTTGACATCCCATTCCGGAACTGTTGACCTGGTCCAGGTACTGCTTGTTTTCGTCTTTTCTTCGGCGCGCATCCACGTGGCCCCCAGGGAAATGTCCCAAAGCTCGTTCAGTGCCCATGTCCTTGATGCCTCGATTCCCCAGGCCCGATATTTGTCGACGTTTTCATAACGGCTTTCATAGAGTGATGCAGCCTTCCAGCGGATCTTGTCATTCATGGTCATGTAAAAGAGTCCCACGTTCCAGGGACCGGACCGGTCCGTGCCCTTGACACCGAGTTCGTAGCTGTAGCCTTTTTCGGGTTTGAGGTCGTAGTTCGGTTCGATTCCATAGATGGGGCTGCCGAAAAGCTGGTAGATGCTGGGCATGGCGAAGAACCGTCCCGCCGACAGGTACCAGGTGGAACCTTCGAGGGTCTGGTACAGCAAGGACAGCTTGGGAATGAGCTCCCCGTAGTCCTCGGCCTCGTTCTGGTCCCAGATCTCGTAACGGAGCCCCAGGTTCAGGATAAACTCACCGACAGGTTTGGAAACTTCAAGGAAAGGGGCATAGTTCGTCCGCTCACGGCTGACCGGGATTCCTTCGTCATAGGAAATGTCTTCTTTCCGGAACGCCGTTCCCCAGGAGACGAGGGAGTCCCCCCAGGTTGTCCTCTGCGAGAATTCCCCGCCCCATGCCTTGTTGTCATAGGTGTACCTGCCCCAACTGTCCCATTGAGCCCTGTCGTGTTCGTGGTGATAGACCATGAATCTGTTCGGGCCTTCCTCCCATTTCAGGTTGAACCTGGAGAAGGTGTTTTCCTGTCTGTTGGCGGCCAGCCAATATGTCCACCTGGAGTCATATTCTCCCCAGGATGCGTTGAATGTCAGGGGACCTTTCTGAAGCTTCAGTCCGGCGGATTGTTCATTGTATTCGAGGCTCTTGTCGACGACCCCGTCGTTTGGTGATGCAGGTCTTCCTGCAGGATTATAGACCGACAGAGGGGTTTCGCCTTCTTCGGACTTCGAATACCAGAGCCGGACCCCGGAGTCGTCTTTCGTCGTCCAGCCGCTGATGGTGCCCTTTTTCCAGTCGTTGGTCCCGGTTTCCCCCAGGATCGATATTCCTGAGCCTTCCATTTTTTTCGTGATGATGTTGATGACCCCTGCGGCAGCCATGGACCCGTACAGAGCGGAACCGGCACCTTTGACGATCTCGATACGCTCGATCTCCTCCAGCGGGATCGAACGGAGATCCATTGCTGCTCCCGGGGAAATGTATGTTCCGGTATGGTAGGGTGCGCCATCCACCAGCACGAGAAGTTCCGTCGCAAGGCCCCGGACCTTGACGTCCACCTGCTGGGACTTCCCGCTCCGCCTGGGTGTGTAGATCCCCGGAATTTCCGCCAGGATCTCGTTCAGTTTTTTCGCTCCGCTTCGTTCGATCTCCTCCCGGTCAATCACGTAGGTGGCCGAGGGAATCTCCTCAAGACTGGAATAGATCCTCGAGCCCGTCACAACTTCGGGTTCAAGGACCACCACGTCTTCCGCCCATGCCGCTGCCGCGGCTGAAACGGCCACAAGCGCCGAAAACAGTATTGCCGCTGTTTTCCCTTTCGCCTTTTTCACGAACATTTCCCGCCCCTCCTGCAAGGTGGTTTGGGGCCAAAAAAATGGACCCTTGCGGGCCCATACCGGTGCACAAACGCCGTCCTCCTGGCCCTCGCGGAGGTAAAGGCGCCTGGAGAAGGTTCGGTATCCGGACTCGGAGTCATTCTCGGCATGCGCCTTCCCGGCTTTCAGACCAGTGGCTTGTGCATGCGTCGTCATCCTTACCGTAGCGGGGCTGTGCCGGATTTTCACCGGCTTCCCGAAGGACTTCTCCCGTTATCCGTATGTTCTTCCGCCACCTCCGGAATTCTGCCGAGGCGGCGGAACGTATCCAAAAATAGGGCTTTTCCGTCTTCGCGTCAAGCACATTCCTCAGGGGGAAAGCCAGTCCGCCGGGTCTCCCCATGTGCCCGAAAAGACAATGTCCTCGAGGGGTTTTCTCTCCCGCGGTTGTCGTTCCTGGTCGGGAAAATCGTCTGGGAGTGTGTCGGGGTCTCCCTTCCTGCCTACAGCAAAGGCGACGTGGGGCTCGAAATTTTCGGGGATCCCGAAGGTTTCCCTCGCCTTGTCCCTGTGAAGCCCGGCCATGACATGGGCGGACCAGCCGAGAGCCTCTGCCTGAAGGATGAACTGCGCCATGGCGAGGCCTCCGTCGAAGTTGGCCCAGCGGTTGGGTTTGTCGTTGTACTCGAAATCCCGGCGGATGGCAAGAATGCCCAAAACCGGCGCCTGCTTTGCCCACATCTGGTTTTTCTCCCTCAGGCAAAAGAGGATTTTTTTATAGAAATCTTTTTGATCCTTCCGGCCGATGAGAAACCGCCAGGGCTGGCCGTTGAAACAGCTCGGCGCCCAGCGGGTGGACTCAAGCATCGTACCCAGGTCCTCCATGGAAGGAAGCTCGTCGGTGAACGCCCGGGGGCTCCAGCGCCTTTTTATCAAGTCGTGTACGGGAAACCTCGTGACAGCGTGCTTTTCCATTTTGGGCCTCCTTTCTTTTGACTCTCTCGCGGGTGTTTATATACTGATTGTAAAGCACAAAGGCATTTGAAACGAAAGGAGATTGCCCCATGGGAAGGCGCATCCGCATCCTATCAGGTGACATCGTCCTGGAGGGAACGCTTTCGGATTCAAAAACGGCAACGGCTATAGCGAACCTGCTTCCCCTCGAGGGAAAGGCCAGGACCTGGGGGAACGAGATCTACTTTCCCGTTCCGTTGGATCTGGAAAACGAAAACGGACGGGAAACAGTGGAGATGGGGGATATCGGCTACTGGCCTCCCGGAAACGCCCTGTGCCTGTTTTTCGGGGCGACACCCTTGAGCGCTCCGGGGGAAATCCGTCCCGCGGGCCCCGTCACGGTGGTCGGCTGCATGGAGGGGGACCTTTCGGTCCTGAAGAAAATCGCCGAAGGTGATGACCTTAAAGTCGAGGCCCTGGGCTGAAAAGAGTGAAAAACGAGGCGACCCGGGGGCGCAAACCTCTCGGGGATGCTCCCCGCAACAATCTCTAGATTCCGCCTTCCTGTTCGAAACAGCGAAGGCAGAGGACGCGTCCCCTGAAATTCCGCGTCCTTGTCTCCATGACTTCCTCGCCGCACCGCTCGCAGACAAGGCTGTCCGTCATGAGCGCCCTCGGGGGCATGGGCACGTCACAGCTTTTGCACTCCAGAAGGTCGTCGAGATCCGCGGCCATGATGGAATCGCACTGTCTCTCGCGCATACGGGCGTACTCTTTTTGTTCATCCGGTGTGAGTGTTCCCGATGCGTACCTGTCCCTGAAGTCCGTTTCATTGCGGTCTCCCTGTTTCGGGGGGCGGGGTTTCCGCACGATCCGGACGGCCTTTCCGTCGCTTCGCCTGTAGAAGCGGAAAGCCGTCTTCCCCACGTTCTCGATCCTCAGGTTTCCCTTCCCCACGGTGCAGCCCGTCAGAAACTGCACGGCGTCGATGGAGCAGTTGTCGCACTCGGCGACGGCTACGATTTCTTCATCTGGGCTTGAACCGACCTCCCGCAGGGCCATTTCGGCTATACGGATTCCCGTGGCCAGACCGGGGCACCAGTGGCCATGAAATCTTTGGGCTGACGTAATTTTTTCAGGTGAAATGGTGTATCCAGACATGAAAGACGAACCTCCTCGAAAAGGGTATCTCTAAAGATCCACCGGCAGAAACCGGCGGGCGACCAGGCCGATGGCGAAGGACACGGCGGCGACGCCGAAACTGATGAAAGCCATTTCCAGAAAGGCCGGCCTGAAGGGCGTATCCCTGACGACGGAAACAAAGAACGAGAAAAACAGGATGACGCAGAAGGCGTCGAAAAGCGCCCACAAAAGCGCCAGGTAGACATTGGAGGCGAGGAAATAGGGCGCCACGAGAAGGGTAACCGTCACCAGGTAGGCCATGCCTGTGTACACGGCTGCCTTGACGGGGTGCAGCTCACCTTCGTCGGAGCGCTGGGAGAGGTATTCAGAGGCCCCCATGGAAAGCGTGGCCGCCACGCCGGTGATGAGACCCGCCACGCCCACAAGCCGGCTGTTGGCCATGGCGAAGGTGAATCCCGCCAACGCGCCGGTGAGTTCCACCAGGGCGTCGTTCAGGCCCAGGACCATGGACCCGATGTACTTGAGCCGTTCCTCGTCGATGAGGTTGACCAAAGCCTCCTCGTGTTCTTCTTCCTCGTGCATGATCTTTTTCGCCTCGGCGATCTCGTCGCCGATGGCGTCGTAGGCTTCTTCGGCGGATTCCTCGCCCCGTTCCATGATCTTGATGGCGAAGGTGATCCCGAAGAGAAAGGCCAAAACCATGTAGAAGGCGACCATCAGTGAATTCGGCTTGACGTCGGTTTTTGTGTAGCGTCGCCAGGTGTCGGCATGACGTTTTTCATCGGCGCCGATACGTTCGAGAATCTTCCGGTTTTCCCCTTCCATCCTGCGGGCAAGGCGCGTGTAAATCCGGTACTCCGTGATCTCCGTCTTCTGGAGTTTCAGAAGGGCTTCGCGAAGCCTTGGGGTTATTTCGGCCACGGGTATCATCCCTTTCGTCAGCGGGCTTTTGTATCTTTCGATTATTTTTGCGGTTTCTTGGTGATGCCACCGGCCTCAAGCCAGGAGGGGGGATCCTTTCTGAAGGGCCGGTCCTTCAAACGGGCGAGGACTTTGCGTGCATAGCCTCCGGGGTCTTCAGCCCTTTCCAGCACGCCCCATTCCACGGCCCTTTCGGTGAATGGACAGGCGCTGATGCAGACGCCGCAGTCGGTGCCCAAAGTCCTCCAGATCTTGTAGCAGGCTTCCGGAATGAAAGAAGGTTCCCCGTTGCCCTTATCTGCTATGGCCCTTCCGGGACATAGCTTCGCGCACCTGCCGCAGGCTGAGCAAAAGGCCCCGACGGATGCGGCAGCCGGTTCCGGCTTGCCATCGGTCAGGGGCATGTCGGTGGTGACGACGCCCAGGCGGACGGACGGGCCGTAGGGCCTCGTTATCAGGAGACCATGCCGCCCACGGACACCCAGCCCGGCGTCCTCGGCAACCCGCGTGGCGGCGACGAGGTAGTTGCCGTCCATGTGAACCCTGGCCCTGTATCCCGCCGACTCGATGGCGTAGGCCAGGGCGAGGGAGGGGACCGCCGCCCGGAGATAGCCCCTTACGGTTTCCACGGTCTGCGGAGCCAGGGGTGCCCTGTGGACCATTTCCGGGTCCATGGAAACGGCGATGGCAACGCCCCAGGGCAGCATGTTCTCCACGGGTTCGCCGTAAGATTCCTCTTTTCTGCCCCTGTAACTGTAGTAATGCTCAGGCTTCATGCGAACCGAGGCGGCCAGGTCGGCTCCCAGGTGAAGGGCCGCCCCTGTCGACCACCGGGCCAGGTTTTCCGCCGGCAGAACAAGGCGGGGTTCCCCCGGATGGCGCTCCACCTGGGGATGCCAGTCGGCGAGAAGCCGGAAGACGCCGTCGATGACAGCCGAGGCAAGGGGATTCCATGTCGGCGTTTCAGGGCTGCCAAGGTCCGGCATCATGCGAAGGGCATCGTCCGTCGCTTTCTTTTCGGGATTGCGCCTGTAATAGTCTTCCCGGGCGTGGCCGTCTTCCCTCCAGGCCATGCGCGCAAACAGGGTGTCCCGCTCGTCATGGCGGTCTTTTCCCGTCATGGATTTTCTCCACCCCTTATTCCCGCATGGACAGCAGGATCTTCCCGAAGTGACCTGCTTCTTCCATCAGCCTGTGGGCCTCGGCGGCCTTCTCAAGCGGCAGGATGCGGTCAACGGCTCCGTGCAGGGTCCCTTCTTCGGCGAGACGCAGCACCGCATCCGTTTCCGCCGGTGTGGCGCCGTAGGACCCGAGCAGGGAGAGTTCGTTCCTGTAGATCCGCTGCAGGTTCATCGTCACTTCGGGGCCGGATGTCGAACCACAGAAGGCGAGACGACCGCCGGGCTTCAGTATGGAGATGCTTTTCTCCCAGGTGTTTTTCCCGACGGTCTCCAGCACCACGTCGACGCCGAGCCCGGCTGTAACATCCCGAACGTCCTTGTCGTAGGCGCCGGAGGTATCGAAGGTTTCACTGGCACCCCAATCCTTCAGGCGACGCCGTTTTTCGGGGCTCCTCGAGGCGGCGTAAACCGCCGCCCCCGCGGCGCGGCAGATCTGGATGGCGGCAAGTCCCACGCCGCCGGTGGCTCCGGCGATGAAGACCCGTTCTCCAGGCTTGACCCCGGCCAGGGTGATGGCCATGTGATAGGCTGTAGCGGCCGTCAGTGTCAGGCCTGCGGCCTGTTCCTTGTCGAGCCCTGCGGGAAGCGGACGCAGGCATGATACGGGGACGACGGTCTTTTGTGCGTAGCAGCCGTCCCTGGCGACGCCCAGAACTCCCGCGTAGGCATTCAAAGGTTGATGTCGGTTATCGGCGGGATAAACCCAGGGGGTAATGACGACAGCGGCGCCACCGTCCCAGGATGTTTCCGGACCGAGGGCTTCCACCACGCCTACACCTTCCGAACCCAAAACCCTGGGCAGAGAGACGGGGACGTTTCCCATCCGCACCCAGATGTCCAGGTGGTTCACGGCGCAAAATTCCATCCGCACCAGGGCTTCGCCCCGGGACGGGTTTGGGTCGCGCAATTTTTCCACGCTGAGGCAATCGGGTCCTCCCGTTTCATGAATCCTAAGGGCTCTCATCCTGGTCGACCTCCCGGCAAAAATTTTTTTTGCATGTCAATTGTAGCAGGATGCAAAAAGGCGCGCCCCCAAGGGCGCGCCTGCGTGGAACGTTTTTTCGAAAGATTCGCTGCCTGCTAGATAAGCCCCTTTTCTTTCAGGTATTCCTCGGCGACCATTTCCGCCGGCTTGCCCTTGACGTCTACCTGATAGTTCAGTTCCTGCATGATGTCGTCAGTCAGGTCTGAGATCGACCGAAGGATTTCCCGAAGATCCGGATGGGCGTCCAGAACGTCCCTGCGGATTGTGACGGCCATGGAATAGACCGGGAAGAACTGCTTGTCGTCCTCCAGGACGTGAAGGTTGTATTTTTTGATCTTGCCGTCTGTGGCGAAGACCATGGTCACGTCCACCTGGTCGTTCATCATGGCCTCGAAGGTCAGGCCCACTTCCATAGTACGGACCTGGTCCTTGTCGACTTTCATGCCGTAGTGCTCGGCCATGGCGAAGAACCCGTCGGAGCGTTCGTAGAACTCCTGGTCGATGCCGAAGACCACTTCGCCGGGGTTGGCGTTGACATACTCGGCGAGGTCAGAGAGGGTCGTGCCGATCGTTTTGGCAGCCTCCTGGGTGATGGCCATGGCGTAGGTGTTGTTCACTTCCGACGGTTCGAGCCAGACGATGCCGTTCTTTTCAAGATCCTCGGCGCTTACCTTTTCGTACAGTTCTTTTGGATCGGTGATGACCGAGTCG
>JBNGCT010000027.1:0-16335 GCA_049974965.1 Thermovirgaceae bacterium | reverse complement strand
AGAATGGGAGAGATCGTGAGACGCCTTGAACGCCCGCCGCGAGGCCCGCTTTCAGGGGGAGCGGATATCGTCTTTTTGGGAGTCCCCGAAGACCGTGGTATCGCCAAAAACTTCGGCAGGACGGGAGCTGCAGGAGGGCCCGACGCCGTAAGATCCAGGTTTTACCGCCTGACACCCGGTTTCAACCCGGATATTATGAAACTGAAAATAGCCGATGCAGGAAATCTTGAAACGGAAGATCTCGCCCTCGAAAAGGTCCATCAGGCACTTGAACGAACCGTAGAGGGAATAATCAAAGAAGGCGCCCTTCCAGTTGTCCTGGGCGGCGGGCATGATCTTTCCTTCCCGGGAATCGCCGGGCTTGTGGAAGGATTGGAGCTTGACGAAGGAGAACTCGGCCTCGTCAACATTGACAGTCACCTCGATGTCCGAAGTCCCGAGGGGGGGATCAACAGCGGCACGGCCTTTTTTCGCTGCCTCGAGGAAATGCCGCGGAGCGCACTCAACGGGAGGAATTTTGTCGAATACGGGGTCCAGGAACCCTACAATTCGCCTTTCGCCTATAATTGGGTCCGCGACCGCGGGGCAACTGTCATGACCTTTCGCGATGTGGCCGGACGTCCCATGGAACGCTTTCTGCAGGCGTTGAGAGTTGCCGGTGAGGGAACAAAGGCCGTTGCGGTTTCGGTGGATATAGACGCCGCCAGGCAAAACGAAGCACCTGGGGCCTCGGCGAGCAATCCAAGCGGTCTTTCAGCCCTGGATCTTGAAAAGATCGCGTACCTTGCGGGGCGGACGGAACGCGTGCGGTATGTGGATATCATGGAAATGTCGCCGCCTTTGGACGAGGACAACAGAACCGCGGCGCTCTGTGCGTCGGTGATGTTCTGGTTTCTCAAGGGGTTCTGTGAAAGGCGGTAATCCGGTTCTTTTCGTTTGCCGGCTTTTTCGGCGGAAAGGGGGACGCAAGCATGACGAGGGTTTTTGTTGCAGGCGCCACGGGGAATGTCGGGAGCCAACTGGTCAAGGCCCTGGTGCAAAGCGGGGATCTCGACCTGGCGGGCGGGTTTTGCACCGAGGAGGGGGCGGAACTCGGTCGAAATAAAAACGGTGATGTCGTCTATGGAACGAGCGACCTCGCAAGGGGACTCGACGGATCCGGGGCGGAAGTAGTGGTGGATTTCACATCCACCCGCATCATTATGGAAAACCTCAGGGTCTATGCAGCGGCAAAAGTCGATGCCGTTATCGGAACCACGGGGTTCACCGAACAGATGCTCGATGAAGCCAGGGAACTGGCGAGCGGAAGCGGTACCCGCTGGGCCGTGATCTCAAACTTCGGCCTGGGGATCAACCTTCTCCTGGAATTTTTGAAGAGTGCGAGAAAACATTATCCTCACGTCAGTGTGGTCGACAGGCATCCCTCCCGGATGGCCAACGCGCCCAGCGGCACAGCGGTGACCTTGGCCAGGGCCCTTTCTGAGGGACCGCAGGGGAACGTGCAGAGCCAGGAAGTTATCCCCGGCGTTTTGGGCGGGACTGAGCAGGGAGTCCAGATACTTTCCCAGAGATTGCCCTACCCGGGGCCCTACTCGGAACATGAGGTTGTCCTGGGGCGCCAGGATGAGGTCATCAGGATCAACGTGCAGGATTTTTCCAGCTCTGTTTACGTGGACGGAGTGTTCCTCGCCCTCCGGAAGATTGGAGAATTCACCCCCGGGACGCTGGTCACGGAATTTTCGGCCTTCGGAGGCTAGCTCCAGCGAAAGGTTGCCCGGCCGTGACAAGGAAGGGATGACAGGGGCATGAAAAAGGCGTTCTCAATCATGTTTTTGGTATTGTTTTTGGCTGCCTCCTGTGGCTTCAATGTTTCGAAAGCCTGCGGGAAAGGAGTTGAGGGGCCGATGAAGATTCCCCCCATCGACAGGGCGGAATACCGAATCATCGAGACGGCGACCTTCGCCATGGGCTGATTCTGGGGCCCTGACGCCCTGTTCGGGAGTCTTGACGGAGTTGTCTCGACCGAAGTCGGGTATTCCGGAGGAACCGCCAAGGATCCTTCGTATCACAGGATCGGTGACCACAGTGAGGCCGTCCGCGTGCGGTACGATCCTTCGGTCATCTCCTATGGCGGGCTTCTGGAATATTTCTGGAGCAACCACGATCCGTTCGCGAAGTCCTTTTCCGGCCAGTACCGGGCGGTGCTGTTGTATCATGACGAGGCCCAGAAGCTGGCGGCTGAACAAAGCCGCCTCGAAGTGGAGCAAAAAAACGGAAAGGCCGTGAAAACGTCCCTCGAACGAGCAGGGGATTTTTACCCCGCCGAAGAATATCACCAGAAATATTACCTTCAGGGGGACCGGGGCATCTTTGAGGAGTTTCGGAAAATGTATCCGCATTTTGCGGACCTGGTCGCGTCGACGGCGGCCGCAAGGGTCAACGGCTACCTGGGTGGCTGGGGAAGCGTGGAAAAAGCACGGGAAGACCTGCCCCTTTTGGGCCTTTCCGAAGGTGCCGGGCAAAAGGTCCTCAAAAGAGCAGGAAAGTTCCGGTAAGAGCGAACCTCGAAGACCGGAAGCAGTACAACGAGGAGGGTGATGGGGTGACCGGGCTGTTTCACATGTTCCTGTTCATTGTCGGTCTTTTTGCGGCGTTCCTTCTCTATGCGTATGTGGATCACAAACGACTCCGGAGCAAGGCGCGCCGCTACATCCAGTCGAGACTCGGACTTTACGGAATCGACTTCAACCTGGCGCGTTTCGTCCGGATGGCCCGGGTCAATCGGCCCGACTCGGGGGAATTCCTGGCTGTTTTCCCCGCACACCACCGCCATCTGGTCATCAGGGATTTTTCACCAGAAACGCTTTTTGACGTGCCTCCCGATGGCGTCATCCTGTCGGACAGGGAAAGAAACCTCTCGTGGCTTTTCCTGGAGCAGAAGAAACAGGTCTTTTTCTCGAAACTCCGGGGATTCCTTCCTGAAAGCGCCTGTTACATCAGACGCGGAGCCGGTACGGTCGTCTTTGATGCCGAAGAGATACCGGGCAACATCAGGGACTGGTTTCTGATCGACAAAAAGAACGGGAAAACGGGGTGGCTGTTGCAGGATTCCGACCCGCCCAGACAGTACAGGGGCTTTTCTCTGGTGGAAGGCTTCGCTCCCGGGGAAGGAGAACTGCAGGATGAAGGCGGGAGGGTGATCCTCCTCGACCGGGAAAGGGGCACCTTTGCCCTCAGGGACGGCTCAAGCCATCCTTTCCGGGTCCATCGTCTCGCGGACATCATTTCCTGCATCACATCTTCTGAAGCCGGGAGCGACGAGCTGGAGGTGCTCGAACTCAAGGTAAAGGGAGAAAGGGATCCCTGGAGATTTGACTTCGGTGATGTCGACGAGGCGGCAGAGTGGCGCGACAGGCTTCTCGAAGCCTCGGACGGAGAGGTTCCCCCCGTCCGGAAGGAATCCGGAAAGCTCGAACCGGTGCCTCAGGGGGGTAAGGTACTCTAGTCTTTTTTCTTCGTCGTTTTCACTGTCCGTTTCCGCCGCGCCGGCTGTTTCGTCTGGCGCTTCCGGATGTATATGGCCTTGTTGCCCGACTCATCGATGTCCCTGGCCTCCACATCGAACATGTCCATGGCCTTCACGAGGGTGCTCAGTTTTTTGTAGCCATAGTTTCGCGAATCGAAGGACGGGGACTGGTTCGAGATATGCTGTCCCACACTTCCGAGGGCGGCCCAGCCGTCTTCATTCGCAACGGCGTCGACGCTGTTTTCGAGAAGAGCGACAAGCCTTTCGTCCTTCTTGAGTTCCTTCGAGTTCAGCGGACGGGTCTGTGGTCGCGACGAGTCGGCCTGAGGTTCTTCGGTGGCCTCTTTCATGAGAATTTCCGTGTAAATGAACTTGTCGCAGGCGCTCACAAAGGCGTTCGGGGTCTTTGTGCTCCCGAAGCCGTAGACGGTGATCCCGCCTTCCCTGATCCGGGTGGCAAGACGTGTGAAGTCGCTGTCGCTTGACACCAGACAGAAGCCATCGAAGCGGTTCGAGTAAAGCAGGTCCATGGCGTCTATAATCATGGCGCTGTCCGTGGCATTCTTGCCTACGGTGTAGTGAAACTGCTGTATCGGATGGATGGCGTAGCTCAGCAGCACTTCCTTCCAGCCTTTCAGGTAAGGAGACGTCCAGTCTCCGTAAATCCTTTTCACGCTGGCGATTCCGTATTTCGCGATTTCGGCGAAAAGGTTCTCGACAATCGACGGCGAAGTGTTGTCGGCATCAATGAGAACCGCCAGGTTCTGTTGCGCCCTGTTCTCTTCGTTCATGGGCGTTTCCCCCTTTCTTTTCATTATGCTGCATTTCAGCCAAGGCTCCGTTCCAGCTGCCCCAGTATGGCATCGGCCAGAAGCGCAAGCAACGCCGTCGCGACGGCGCCCTCGAGGATAACCGCGGGGTTATGACCAATGAGCCCTGAAACGATCGGGGCGCCAAGCCCCCCGGCACCTATGGTGGCGGCAATTGTCGCCGTACCGATGTTGATGACCGTCGTTGTCCGGACACCGCCCATGATAACACGGAGAGCCAGGGGTAACTCTACCTGGAAAAGGAGCTGCCAGGGCCGCATGCCCATCCCCAGTGCGGCGTCTTTTGTTTCTTCGGCGACGGATTCAAGTCCCGTGATGGTGTTGCGTAAAACGGGCATGACGCCGTAAAGAAACAGGGCCAGGGCCGCGGGCTTGAAACCAAAGCCCGTCACGGGTACCGCGAGCGCCAGGACGGCGACGGGCGGAAAGGTCTGCCCGATTGAGGAGAGGTCGTCCGCGGCGGGGCGGAAGGGACGCCCTGCCTTTCGGGTGACGAAAATCCCCGTTGCCACTCCTGCGAACGTCGCCAGACCGGAGGCAAAGAGAACGAGAAGTACATGTTCAGCAACGAGCCCTGCCAGGTTTGACCGTGCATATAAATGGACCGTTTCCTCAGGGAAAAGGGTTTGCAGCGCCCTTTCCCATCCCGGCTCCCAGAGGATGAGTCCGGCATAGGCCGAACAGAGAACCAGGAGAGTGATCCATCCGCGGCGGGTTCCTCTTTCCATCGTTATTTCGCTCCTTCTTTCAATCCGCCCGGGCGGGCTGCTTCTGCAAGTGCCCTGAATATGCCGTCGGCGGCCAGGGCGAGGACAACCGTTGAAAGGGCGCCCAAAAGGACAAGATCCGGAGCGGCTTCACCCAGACCCTGGAAGATGAACTGGCCGAGGCCGCCTGCCCCGATCAGGGCGGCGACAGCAGTGTTGCCCACGGTCTGTACTCCGGCGATGCGTATGCCGCCGAGGATGACGGGAAGCGCGACGGGAAGCTCGACGGTGAAAAAAAGCTGGCGCCTGTTCATGCCCATTCCTTTCCCGGCGTCGATGACGGCCTCGTCGATGATCTTGAAAGCGGTGTAGGTGTTGCGCACCACGGGAAGAAGGGCGTACATGCTCAGCGCGATCAGGGCGGGGGTCCATCCAATGCCCTTCACTCCCATGCGTGCCAAAAAGGGCGACGTTCTCGAGAGCCAGGCGAGAGGTGAGATGAGGAGCCCGAACAGTGCCAGGCTTGGAATGGTTTGTATCGAGTTGGTGAGTCCGAAGATCGTTTTTTCGAAACGGTTTCTTGAAAAGGCGGCGAATCCGAGCGGGACGCCGACAAGAACGGCTGCGAATACGGCAACTCCGGACAAGGCGATGTGAGTGACGGTCTCCTGCAGGAAACGCCCGGATCGGTTGGCGTACTCACGCATGATTGAAAGGCTGTCGAGCTGTCCCGTCAGAAGCATGACGACGAGGGCGAGTAAAAGGACCGCCGCCGTGCCGGAGCGGAATCCCCTGTTCGGCACGGCGGCGCTTTCAGCGGAGAAAACGAGGGAGGAACCCAGGATCCCCAGCCAGGCCCCGGAGGCAGGGAAGACCCTTGCCGCCGGGAGGTCGGCAGCAACCCGTTCCGCTCCCCTTGCTCCGAAAAAAACAAGAAAGAAAAGACCGAGACAGGCCAGAAGTGCCGTCAGGACATGTCGTCGGGGGGTTTTCAAAAGCGCTGCAGCCGCCATAAGGAGATAGACGGCGATAATGGTGACCGACTCTATGGAGGTAAGCACCTCGAAGGCATGGATACCTGAAGTGCCGGAGATCCTTGTCGCCCGTATTGACAGAAAATCCAGGGCGACAAGGCCTCCCACGGCCAGAATGGTGCCGACGAAAACCGGTTTTGAGTTCATGGGCCTGCGGGTGGTGCGGGGCATCCTGTCAGTCAACGAGGCCCTGTTCCTGCAGGTATGTCCTTGCCACCGTCGCCGGATCAAGTCCTTCTACGGCAATTCGCCCGTTGAGCCTCTGGAGTGTTTCCATGTCGAGGTTCCTGAATGCCGGCTCAAGAATTTCCCGGATTTCGGGGTGGGCCTCAAGAGCTTCCGTCCGGATTATCGGGGCGGGCTCGTAGACAGGCTGGACGCCCTTCGAGTCTTCCAGGACCACAAGATCAAGTATGGATATGCCTCCATCGGTTCCGTATGCCATGGCGAAGTTGACCCCGTCGGTTCCCATCGAGGCCGCCTGTTCCGTCTGCGCGGTGTTCCCACCGGAAAGGATCAGCAACTGGTCCTTTCCAAGATGGAAACCGTATGCCTTCTCAAAGGCAGGCAACACGTCGGGGCGGCTGGCGAACTCCTCTGAACAGGCGAGTTTGACTTCGCCCCCGCTATTGACGTAGTCTGCAAAATCCTCGAGGGTTGCAAGGCCTTCCTCTTCCGCAAGGTTCCGGCGGGAAGCTATGGCCCAGGTGTTGTTTGCCGGTGCGGGTTGCAGCCACTGGATGCCGTTTTTTTCAAGGTCGAGTCCGGCAACGGTCTCGTAGGCTTTTTTCGCGTTCTTCCAGATTTCGGGGTCCGTCCCTTCGAAAAAGTAGTAGCCGTTTCCCGTATATTCCGGGTAGATGTCGATTTCCCCTGAAATGATCGCCTGGCGTACGACATTGGTGGCGCCCAGGGCCGTTCTGTCCTCGACGGGGATGCCGTTGCTTTCAAGCAAAATGACAATGACCTGCCCGAGGAGGCCGCCTTCGGTGTCAATTTTCGAGGCGACCCTGACGGGAGTTTCCGCCAGGCTGGCCTGCGGGAAAGCTGTTATTGCTGATGCTGCCAGCAAAACCAGGGCAAAAGCAAAAGCCGTGATGCGATGACTCGATGTTCTTTTCATTCCACTTCACTCCTTCCGGCAATTGGGACAGGTGAAGCCCACACTTCAATGTCCGGGCGGTGGAACTGTTTAATGTGTTGCTATCATAGGATTTCCTGAAGATGCCGTCAAACCTCCGGTGGTGGAAAAAATCGCAGTGTTTCGGTTAAAAAAGACGGGGGCTGCGCCCTGGTGCAGGCACGGAGTTTGATTGCCGTCGTCCTTGTGCGTATACTGTGTTTTTGTGCCGGGAAAGGTGGTTGCCATGGACATCGGTATGTTGATTGCCATTGTTGTTTTCATTGCCACCATTATTGCCATCGCGACAGGCATCAGGCACAGAAGCGTGGTGGCCCTGCTCGGAGCGGTCCTCCTCATGGTAACGGGAGTCCTGCCCGCCAAGGATGCCGTGCTTTTCATAGATTTCAACACCATCGGGCTGCTCATGGGGATGATGATCATCGTCGGTGTTCTATCGAGAACCGGCGTGTTTCAATTCATCGCAATCAGGACGGTGAAGCTGACCCGGGGCAACGTCCCCTTGACATTCTTCGCTATTGCAGCCGTAACGGCAACACTCTCGGCCTTTCTCGACAACGTGACCACCGTTCTCCTGGTGAGCCCCATCATCATCTCCCTGGTGGATCTCATGGATGTGAACCCCCTGCCTTTTCTCATGACCGAAGCCTTTGCTTCGAACATAGGAGGCACGGCCACCCTTGTCGGAGACCCGCCGAACATCATCATCGGTTCTTTCGCCGGACTTTCCTTCGCGGATTTCCTTGTTCACCTTGCGCCCGCGGCAGTTATGGTTTTTTTCGTCGTCACGGCCTACCTCATGTATCGGTACAGGGGGGTGCTGTTCCGGGCGAGGGGCAACGGTGAAAAGATATCCCGTGTTGACGAAAGCCGGGTCATAAAGGACAAGGCTCTTCTCTTCAAGACAGCCATCGCCCTGGCTGGGGTTTTTCTCGGCTTTCTGGTTCATCATCTCCTTCATCTTGATGCAGCCGTCATCGCCCTTTTCGGTGCGGCGCTTTTGCTCATGGTGATTCCCGTGGATGGGGAGACCGTTCTGCAGGATGATATTGAATGGGCCACGCTCGTCTTTTTTGCGGCCCTTTTTATCGTTGTGGGTGGACTCAAGCATACCGGGGTGATCAGTACCGCGACGGAGTGGGCGGCGCCCTATCTCAAGGGGCACCCCATTTTGGCCCTGCTGGCTGTATTATGGATATCAGGGCTGACATGCTGTTTTATCAACAATGTCGCCTTTACTGCGACCTTTGTATTTCTCGTCGACGAAATGGCCCTCACCCTGGGCATGGCATCGGAACCACTGTTCTGGGCCCTGGCCCTGGGAGCCTGCCTCGGCGGGAACGGAACATATCTTGGGGCTGCGGCAAACATTATCGTGGCGGATATGGCGGAACGCGAGAACGCAAGGATCACTTTTTCGGCCTTTATGCAGACAGGAATGCGGGTCGTGATGATCTCCCTCGCGGTCAGCAGCGTCTATGTCGTGATTCGTTACGGCGGTGTCTTTTGAGACAGGATTCCTTGTGCGGCACTGGGAAAACCTGTTTTCTTCAAGCCGTGGTGTCCATGTTGTGGCGGAGGTGAGCCTATGAGAATCGGAGACCTGATGGACAGGGATCTGACGGCCATAACTCCTGAGACAACCGTTGCCGATGCCGTAGAGGTCCTTTCGGTACACCGGATTTCCGGAGTCCCTGTGCTTGACGCTGACGGGGTGATACAGGGCTTCATCAGCGAGAAGGATATCGTCAAGGCCGCCCTGCCGGGCTACTTCGATCTCCTTCAGGATCCTTCCTTTCTGCCTGATTTCGACCAGTTCAGCAAACGTCTTCGCAGGATCAGTCTTGACCAGGTCGGAAAATACATGATCCGCGACGTGGTGACCTTTGACGTGGACGACAGTGATTTCCAGGTCGCCATGATCATGATGCGGGAAAACCTCAAGAGGGCACCCGTCGTCTCCGGAGGGGCTTTTATCGGAATGGTGAGCCGTGCGGACCTGCTGGACCATCTGCTCAGAAGCTCCGGAACGGCACAGGAATAAAGGTCGTTTGCCGGAAAAGGTTTGATGACGTGCGGATCTTTGTCAGGTACCACGGGCCTTACAGAAAGGATACGGGAAGGGATGAGGAAACGCTTCTTCTCGCAGACGGGGCTTCCGTGGGCGATGCGCTGGGCGAACTCCAGAGGAAATACGGGGCTTCGTTTACCGAAAGAAAGGATGGGCTTGTCTGCGTGATGGAAGAGGGCTCCCCGAAAGCAGTGAGCCTGCCGGATGCCCTTTATGAAGGAGCCCTCCTGATTCTTGTCGGAACCGTTGAAAGCGGTTGAATCATTCGCACCGCGATGAAACCGGAGTGTCAAAGAGTGTCAAATCATGGGGGAGGGAGCAGAATGTACGGTTACAACGGCAAAATTGCACTGATCGATGTGACGAATCGAACAACCAGGACGATAGAGTTTGATGAAGACGTTGCACGGACCTATATCGGCGGCTCCGGCATGGGGACCTTTTTCCTTCTCAAGTATTGTACTCCCGGGACGGAAGCGCTGGCGCCGGAGAACCCGTTGATCTACATGACCGGCCCCTACCAGGGAACAGGTATCCCGACTTCGGGAAGGCACCAGGTGGTTACCCGCTCTCCGTTGACGGGCGCATTCCTCGAATCCGACGCCGGAGGCACCTTCGGTTTTTATCTCAAGCGCGCCGGGTTTGACGGTCTGATAATCCTGGGCCGGTCTGAGAGGCCCCTGTGCCTGACAGTGCTTGACGGGACCATCGGCTTCAGGGATGCCGAAGACCTCTGGGGTCTGGACACCGTGGCAACGGCTGAAAAGGTGTCAGTGATTTTCGGGGGAAACACGGGTTTTTCCTGTATCGGTCCCGCGGGTGAGAACCAGGTCCTTTTGGCCGGAATTTTCCATGACGGTCCCGATGCGCGGGCTGCCGGGAGAGGCGGAGCAGGTGCCGTCATGGGATCGAAAAACATCAAGGCCGTCGTCGCCGGAGGAAACAGCACCACAGAGGTCATGGACAGGCCTTCGCTCAGGGCATCGATCCGTGAGAAAAACGCCGTACTCAAGGAGAAGGCCGCCGGCCTGACCCTTTACGGGACGGCGGGCGGTACAGCAGGCGCGGAAGAGCTCGGCGATCTTCCCGTCAAAAACTGGCGCGAGGGATCCTTTCCTGCGGTGGAAGCCATCACCGGACAGAAAATGGCTGACACCATTCTGGTGGATAACTACGGCTGCATGGCCTGCCCGATCAGGTGCGGGCGCGTCGTGGACCTGAACGGCCGTAAATGTGGCGGCCCCGAGTACGAAACGGTTGCCATGCTCGGAAGCTGCTGTCTTGTGGATGACCTCGATAACGTCGCGAGGGCCAACGACCTGTGCAACAGGATGGGGCTCGACACGATTTCCACCGGTTCGGTCATTGCCTTTTCCATGGAACTGTACGAGAAGGGACTTCTCACGGAAAAAAACAGCGAAACCCCTATAAAATGGGGAGACGGCGAAGTCGTGCTGGAACTGATCGAAAAGATCGCCCACAAAAGGGGCATCGGGGCTCTCCTGGGGCAGGGAACAAAAAAGGCGGCAAAAAAGATCGGGAAAGGGGCCGAAGCCTTCGCCATCCAGTCAAAGGGTCTGGAGTTCCCGGCCCACGACCCCAGGTGTTTCAAAAGCCTCGCATCAGGATACGCCACTTCTGTCAGGGGCGCGTGCCACCTCAACAGCTACAGCTACCCGTGGGAACGGTCCGTATCATTCCCGGAACTGGGCTACCCTGAAAAGAGCGACCGAACCAAAGACGAAGGCAAGGGAGTCATGACGGCGAAATTCCAGAACTTTTCAAGCATGCTCGATTCGCTGAAGATCTGCAAGTTTGCCGTTCTCAACGGCGTTGATATCGGCACCATGCGGAAGTGGCTCAAAGATATCACCGGATGGGACGTGAGCCAGGAGGAATTCCTCGAGGCCGGCGAGAGGATCTACAACATGAAACGAATTTTTAATGCCGGGATGGGGTTCCGGCGCTCCGACGACACACTTCCCGAAAGGATTCTCAACCAGGCGAGAGGGTCGGGCGGATCGGCGGATCTGCTGCCGGATCTTGACCTGCAGCTTGAAGAATACTACCGCTTCCGGAACTGGAACGAAAACGGGATTCCCGAGGTTTCCCTGCTCCGACGGCTCGGTCTTATGGAGTTTGTCAACTGGCTTCCGGGAGAACGATAACGGATCGTTCATGATTTCCTTGAAATGCTTCGGGAATCTGAAGACTTGATGTGAACCCGCTCATGGAGGTATACTTGGACTTGTGCAACTACAATAAAGCGCAGGTCATTACCCAGGGACGACCGAACGCAAAGACGGAGTGCAAGGGGAGGGCGATTTTCCATGGAAGTGCTCAAGGTCTCTGCAAACTCTCAACCCAAGTCTGTGGCAGGAGCGATCGCAGCCGTACTACGGGAAAAAGGTTCTGTCGAGGTTCAGGCAGTCGGGGCGGGTGCCGTGAACCAGTCCATCAAATCGATTGCCATCGCTCGCGGATATGTCGCGCCAAACGGAATCGACCTGATCTGCATTCCCGCCTTCGCCAAGATAGAAATAGACGGGGAAGAAAGGACAGCAATCAAGTTCCAGCTCGAAAGCCGCTAGTCCGGCGGGATGACGCAGAAAAGGCCTTTACGGAAAAGGACAATAGAGACCACCGAATGACAAAGGGCCTGCCGAAAGGGCGGGCCCTTTTCCCGTGCGCCCCTCGTTGCGGAGCATTTCCTGGATGGTACAATTTAACGATATCGCAAACGGGACGTGTTTACCGTCCTGGGGGCCAGGGGTGCCTGGGGCGGCGATTTTATACAAAGGCAAGGAGGATGTTGCATCATGTCGAGTATCAAGGCTCCGAGGGGTGTACGCGACATACTTCCCGCAGAATCCTGGAAATGGGCGCGCGTCTTCAAGGCCAGCAGTGAAGTGGCCCGTGATTTCGGCTACAGGGAGATACATCTGCCGGTTTTTGAACATACGGAGCTTTTCTCCAGGGGCGTGGGAGAGACGACGGACGTGGTGGAAAAGGAAATGTACACCTTTACAGACAGGGGAGGCCGGAGTATCACCCTCAGGCCGGAACTGTCGGCTTCCATGGTGCGCTCCTATCTGGAAAACGGGATGGCGAAGCAGCAACAGCCGGTGAAACTCTGGAGCGCCGGTCCCATGTTCCGTTACGAGCGACCGCAGAAGGGCCGCTACAGGCAGTTCTGGCAGCTGGATTTCGAGGCGATAGGACTCCAGAACCCCCATGCTGACGTAGAGGTGATCGACCTCTCCCTTGAAATATTCCGTCGGCTCGGGCTGCGGGGCCTGGAGGTGAAAATAAATTCCGTGGGTTGCCCGGCTTGTCGGCCCGCCTACAGGGACGTGCTCAGGGACTTTCTCAAGCCCCATCTCGGGAAACTGTGCCCCTCCTGTCAAGACAGGTATGACCGGAACCCTTTGCGGATACTCGATTGCAAGAACCCCGAGTGCAGGGCCCTCACCGAGGATGCGCCCCAGACCCTGGAACATCTTTGCGACGAATGCAGGGAACACTTTGAAGGAGTCGAGAAAGGACTTCGCGTTTTGGGCGTGGAATTCAGCATCGACAAGCGTCTTGTGCGCGGACTGGACTATTACACAAAAACGGCCTACGAGGTGCTTTCCGGTGACCTTGGCGCCCAGAACGCCGTTTGCGGCGGAGGGCGGTACGACAATCTGGCGGAGGCCATCGGCGGGGAGCCGACGCCGGGTGTTGGGTTCGCAGCCGGCGTCGAGCGGATCGTCATGACCATGGAGCAGCAGGGCTGTGATTTCGGACCCCCGCCTGCAATTGATGTCTACGTGGCCTCCGCCGGGGATGAATCCCGGACGAGGGCTCTCGAGGTCATGCAGATGCTGCGCCGGGCCGGTTTCTCTTCGGATATGGACTTCCAGAACCGGAGCCTGAAGGCGCAATTCAAGACTGCCAACAACACCGGGGCGAAATACGTTTGCGTCATCGGCGATGAGGAAATTCAGTCGAAAACGGTGACGCTCAAAGACATGGAATCGGGAGAGCAGCAGACTCTCACGATGGAAGAAACCCTTGAATTCCTTGAGAAGGCCGGGATTTGAAGATCGGACCGGTCAAGACCTGGAGGAAACGTATACGATGGTGACTGATATTTTCGAAGAAGACTGGAAGCGTACCACCAACTGCGGGTTCATAGGTGAAAATCACGAAGGCACGGACGTCGTTCTCAACGGCTGGGTTCGCCGCAGGCGGGATCTCGGCGGCATTGTCTTTATCGAGCTCTGGGATCATACAGGGATCGTACAGACCGTCTTCAGCCCGGATCTCGGCGCTGTTCTCTACGAGAAAGCCAAGACGCTCCGGAACGAGTTCGTCCTCGCCGTCAGGGGTACTGTAAGGAGGCGCCCCGAAGGGACGGAGAACCCCTCTGTGGACACAGGTTACTGGGAGGTTGCCGTCAGGGATTTCGTCATCCTTTCCACGGCGCAGCAGCCTCCTTTTGAACTGGTGGAAAACGGCAGGGTCGATGAAAACATACGGCTCAGATACCGCTATCTTGACCTGAGAAGAACCCGGGAACAGGCGAACCTGCGCACCAGAAGCGCGGCAGCCAACTTCACGAGAAACTTTCTGGCCGCGAGGGGGTTTGTGGAAGTGGAAACCCCCACGCTGACCAAATCAACACCGGAAGGGGCGAGAGATTACCTGGTCCCGAGCAGGGTCATACCGGGCCGGTTCTTTGCGCTTCCGCAATCGCCCCAGATCTTCAAGCAGATCCTCATGATCGGAGGGCTCGACAGGTATTTCCAGATCGTGAAATGCTTTCGTGACGAGGACTTGCGGGCCGACAGGCAGCCCGAGTTCACCCAGGTCGACATCGAGATGAGCTTCATCACGGAAAACGATATCATGACCCTTATGGAAGAATACCTGAGGCGCCTTTTCGAAGCCGTCATCGGTGTCGTCCTCGAGGGTGAAATCCCGCGGATACCCTGGCGGGAATCCATGGACAGGTATGGTTCCGACAAGCCCGACCTGAGAATACCTTTCGAAATCAAGGATCTTTCCGGAGGTTTTTCCAAAACCACCTTCGAAGCCTTCGCAAAAGTCCTGGAATCGGGGGGCGCCGTCAAGGGGCTCTGCGTTCCCGGCGGAGCCGTTCTCTCGCGGAAAGAGCAGGCCGATGTCGAGTCCCGCGCAAAAGAGCTGGGAGCTTCCGGCGTGGCTCACTTCAGGCTCAGGGAGGATACGCTGAAGGGTCCTTTGGCGAAACGCCTGTCTGAAGAAGAGACCGATTACCTCATCAAAGAGACGGGAATCAGGGAAACGGACCTCCTGTTTCTTCTCGCCGATGCCGACCCGATGAAGGCGAACAAGGTGCTCGGGCAGTTGCGCCTTGAACTCGGGAAAAAGCTCGGCAAGGTGGAGGAGACAGCCTGGCGGTTCGCCTGGATAACCGAATTCCCGCTGCTTGAGTGGGATGACGATGAAAGGCGTTGGACAGCCTTGCATCATCCCTTTACCGCTCCGCAACCGGAGGACCTGCCCCTCCTCGAAAAACGCCCCGATGTGGTCCGCTCCAGGGCGTATGACCTTGTCCTGAACGGTTACGAGATCGGTGGCGGATCCATCAGGATTCACGACACATCCGTTCAGGAGCGGATCTTCAATGTTCTGTCCTTTACGCCTGAAAGGGCCCGCGAGCGTTTCGGGTTTCTCCTGGATGCCCTTTCCTCCGGGACACCCCCTCACGGTGGCATCGCCCTGGGTTTTGACAGGCTCGTCATGCTTCTGTGCGGGAAGCGTTCAATACGTGATGTGATTGCCTTCCCGAAGACCCAGAAAGCGCAATGTCTCATGTCAGGAGCGCCGTCACCTGTTGATGAGACCCAGCTCGACGAGCTCCATCTCATGCTGGGGAATACCGCTGATGGTGAAACGTCATGGGACGAAGGGGACGGGGAGTAAGCCTTAACGGTTCCGTCGTCCACGAATGGAGGTATAGCATTTGGGAAGACGGCTCCACTGGTTAGATCGGGGAGATAGCAGTCGACGGCTGGGAGGAAAGTCGTGCGCTGGTTAACTGGTTCGAGGTCAACAAAGGCGAAATGGTCAAGTGTTCCTTTTCCGACGGGAGCACCCTTCAACTGCGTGTCGAGGGGATCGCCGTTCACGAATCTGGCCACTCCAGTGAGGCGGTCGTGAAGATATGCGCGCCGAATATTTAACAGGCACGGGAGACGAATTCCTGCAGACCGGTTAAAGCCTTTACCGGCAAAAGCGGTACAATAAAGATACCAGAAAAAGGGGGGATACTGATGGTTTCGATCCGTTTTCTCGGTCATTCAGCCTTTTCCATTGAAGGAAAGGGGCTCAGGGCGGTCATCGACCCCTTCCTCAGCGGGAGCGGTGTCGCACCCGTCGATGTTTCGGAATTCAAGGACAGCAACTATATATTCGTGACCCATGGACACGGCGATCATATCGGCGATACCGTGCAGATCGCCAGGGCCAGCGGAGCCACCGTCGTAACCAACGTGGAGGTCTGTCATTACCTCGCTGCCAAGGGTGCCACCTGCCATCGCATGCAGGTCGGAGGCGTTTACCGTTTCCCCTTCGGCAAGGTCCGGATGACACCGGCATGGCATGGTTCCGGGATCGTTGAAGGTGACCGGATGATCTGCGGCGGGACTCCCGGCGGTTTCGTGATTGAGGTTGAGGGCAAGAAACTCTACCATGCAGGCGATACGGGGCTGACCATGGAAATGAAACTCCTTGAGGAAGAGGATATCGATGTGGCAATGCTTCCCATAGGCGGGAACTTTACCATGGATATCGACGATGCCGTAAGGGCTGTCGGATTCATCCGACCGAAGATCGTCGTCCCGATGCATTACGGTACCTTTGATGTGATTCAGGCAGATCCGGAGGAATTCGCGGCAAAGGTCCCCGAAACGACGGAAGTCAGGATTCTGGACATAGGCGACTCAACGGAAATATGAAGAACCATTGGAAAGGAAAAGGGGAAGGCCCGGGCCTTCC
>JBNGCT010000026.1:0-16801 GCA_049974965.1 Thermovirgaceae bacterium | reverse complement strand
GCCCCCCTGGGGGATATCTTTCTCACCCTGACCGGAAACACGGCCGTCCTTCGCAAAGAGCATTTCGAGGTCATGAAGGACGGGGCCATCCTCGGGAACGCCGGCCACTTTGACGTGGAGATCTCCAGGCCCGACCTGGAAAGCCTCGCCGTGGATGTCCGCCGGACGCGCACCAACATCACCACCTACGTCATGGAGGACGGCCGGAAGTTCCACCTTCTCGCCGAAGGGCGGCTCGTCAATCTCGCCGCCGCCGACGGGCATCCCATAGAAATCATGGACCTGAGCTTTTCCATCCAGCTTCTGAGTGCGCTTCATGTGGCGAAAAACCGCCTTGAAGCCGGTCTTCATGCCGTGCCGCCGGAAATAGACAGGGCCGTCGTCGAGGTGAAGCTCAAGACCATGGGAATCAGCCTGGAGCGACTGACGGAAGCCCAGAAGGACTACATGAGCTCCTGGCGGGAATGATTGGGGGGGCCGGCGATGAAGACCCTGTTCAAGGATGTGGTATATCTTGACGGTTTCATGGATCAGGCAGAACGGGGAGACCTTCTCGTTTCGGGAGGTGTCATCGAAAAGGCGAAGGCAGTGCCCGCAGAGGCGGCGGAAGGCGCCGAAATCATCAACTGCAGGGGGGAAAAAGCCCTTTTGCCGGGCTTTGTCAACAGTCACACCCATGCGGCCATGACCCTCCTGAGAGGGCTCGGGGAGGAAAGACCCCTGAAGGAATGGCTCGAGGAAAGGATCTGGCCGGTCGAGGCGTGCCTTACCGCTGAGGACATCGCACTGGGAACGGCTTCAGCGATACTTGAAATGGCGAAGACCGGGACCACCTGCTTCGCCGACATGTATTTCGAGATGAAAGAAGTCGGGCGGGTCGCCCTGGAGGCGGGGATGCGATGCGGCCTCTCAAGGGGCATCATCGGTGGAAACGAGACATCCCTGGCGGATGGACTGGCCCTGAAGGAGCATTTTGCAAAAAAGGAGCTGGTAACCGTCCAGCTGGCCCCTCACGCACCCTACACCGTTCCTTTCGATTTTTTCAAAAGGGTGGCAAAAGAAGCTTCCCTGCATGGGATCAATATTCACACCCATTTTCTCGAGGCTTCCTGGGAGAGAGGACAGCTCAAGGACGAGCTGGGACTGGACCCGGTATCCTTTCTGGAACGCTCGGGAATTCTCGAAGCCCCCGGCGCGATTCTCGCCCACTGCGTGTGGCTTGAACCCGTGGAGGCGGAAAGATTGGAAAACACGGCGGTAACCATTGCCCACAACCCGGCGAGCAACCTCAAGCTCGGAAGCGGGATCGCCCCCCTGGGGTGTTTCCTTGAAGCGGGAGCTTCCGTTTCGCTCGGAACAGACGGAGCGGCAAGCAACAACCGCCTCGACATGTGGGGCGAGATGCGGCTCGCAGCGCTCCTGGGAAAGGGGGCGGGGCAGGATCCCTTGTGCTGCAGGGCGGCGGAGGTCCTCAGAATGGCCACCTTCGAAGGAGCGAAGGCCCTCGGATTCGAGAAATGCGGGCGCATCCGGGAAGGATGGGCCGCGGATCTGGTTCTCGTCGATCTCGACCAGCCTCACTACATCGGATGGGAACCTGCAACGCTTTGCCAGTTCATCGTTTACGCGGGAAGCGCCGCCGATGTCCTTGGCACCATGATTTCAGGTGAATGGATTTACAAAGACGGGATATATCCCTCGGTGGACGCGCCCGAGGTAATCCGCAAGGCCCGGGAAGCCCGAAAGGGTCTTTACCTTCGGGCGCAGGGCCGCGGATGATATAATCGCAGTCAAACAAATTTCCGGATGCCTGCAAGGGAGAAAGCCCGGCGGGCGCGGGAGATTTTACGGGAGGTTCGGCGAAAGCCGGAAAGCCTCCCGCCGGAAGGAGTCATGCTCATGGAATACAGAAGCGGAAAGCAGCTTCGGGAACTTTTCCTCTCCTACTTCGAGAATAGGGGTCACAGGCGTTTCCCGAGTTTTTCACTTGTACCCGATGATCCCACGATCCTCTTTACCATTGCGGGAATGGTGCCTTTCAAACCCTATTTTCTGGGACAGAAGACGCCGGAAATATCGAGGGCGGTGACGTCCCAGAAATGTGTCCGCACCAATGATATCGACAATGTCGGAAGGACGGCGCGACATCATACCTTCTTTGAAATGCTCGGGAACTTCAGTTTCGGCGACTACTTCAAGGCGGAAGCAGCCCCTTTTGCCTGGGAATTCCTGACGGAGGTCATCGGTCTCGATCCCGACAGGCTCTATCCCACGATTTACGTTGACGACGACGAGGCTTTCGAGATCTGGAACACCTCCGTGGGCGTTCCCAGGGAGCGGATCTACAGGCTCGGGGCTGAGGACAATTTCTGGTCCGTCGGGCCTGTCGGGCCGTGCGGCCCCTGTTCGGAGCTCATCTACGACCAGGGACCTGCCTTTTCATGCGGAAAACCGGACTGCGACGTCGGTTGCGACTGCGACAGGTACCTGGAGATCTGGAACCTTGTGTTCATGCAGTACAACAGGGACGAAAAGGGCAACATGGAACCGCTCCCGAAGCAGAACATCGACACCGGCATGGGGCTCGAACGCCTCGCCTCTGTGGTGCAGCAGGTAAATGGAGACTTCGAGACGGACCTCTTCCGGCCCCTCATGGACAGGGCTGCCGCCGTCATGGGTATCCGCCGCGGTGACGCTCCCGAGGGCGACATGGCCCTTCGGGTCATATCTGATCATTTCAGGGCCATGGCGTTCATGATCGCCGACGGGGTCCTGCCTTCAAACGAGGGGCGCGGATATGTCCTCAGGAGGATCCTGAGGCGGGCCGTTCGGTACGGACGGATGACAGGCATGGACAGGCCCTTTTTGACGGAACTCATACCGACGCTCAAAGACCTCATGGCCGATCCTTACGAAGAACTCAAAGAGAGCGAAAGCCTCATCAGCCAGGTCCTCGAACAGGAGGAGCGCCGCTTCGGCCGCACCCTGGAACAGGGAACGAACCTCCTGGAAGGGGAACTCGCCTCCCTCACGAAAAGGCAAGGCAAGACACTCGACGGAAAACTGGCCTTCGAGCTGTACGATACCTATGGTTTCCCCTTCGAACTTACAGAGGAAATCTGTGCAGAAAAGGGAATTGCTGTGGACCGGGATGGTTTCGAGAAAGCCATGCAGCAGCAGCGTGAACGGGCCCGCGCGCACAGCAAGCGACATGCCGTCGCCGGAGCCCCGGATCTCTACGAGAAGGCCCTCGGGAAGGCGGGAGCCACGGAATTTGTCGGCTACACGTCGGAACAGGTGCAAACCGTTGTCGGCGCGCTTTTTTCGGATGGAAAAGAGACTCCGGTCCTTGAAGAAGGGCAGGAGGGGGAGGTCATTCTTGACTCCACGCCCTTTTACGCTGAAAAGGGAGGCCAGGTGGGTGATACGGGGAATATCACCTGGGAAGCCGGCGAAGCCCTCGTTACGGACACCTACCCCCAGGCTCAGGAGCTGACGGTTCACAAGGTGAAGGTCCTTTCTGGGCGGTTGAAGAAAGGTGCTGAAGTGAACGCTGCCGTCGAAGGAAAGAGGCGCCGGAGGATCAAGGCCCACCATACGGCGACTCATATCCTTCACGAGGCTCTCATCAGGGTGCTTGGAGATCACGTCAAACAGGCGGGATCCCTGGTAACACAGGATTTTCTCCGGTTCGACTTCACCCACGTAAAGCCGTTGAGCACCGAGGAAATCGAGGCCGTTGAGGCCATCATGTTCGAAACCGTCACGGGCAATACCCCTCTCCAGGTCCTTTACACCAGTGTGGGGGAAGCGAAAAAGCTCGGAGCCAAGGCGCTGTTCGATGAAAAATACGGCGAAGAGGTCCGGGTTATCAGGATACCCGGCTACAGTGCGGAACTCTGCGGGGGCACCCACGTGGACGCCACCGGCGATATCGGCGTGGTGAAGATCGTCAGGGAGGAGGGCATCGGGTCCGGACTGCGCCGTATCACGGCCGTCGCCCATGACGGGGCCTTCCGGCTTTTCCAGGAGCAGTCTGCTCTCGTTGGGCGGCTTGCCGAAAAGGCGGGGGCCGCTGAAACTGAGCTGGAGGAAAAGCTTTCTGCTCTTCTGGAGGAACGGAAAGACCTGAAAGACGAGATGGAACGGCTCTCCCTCGTCGCCGCCCTGGAAAAAGCCGACACGCTTCTGGAAGAGGGCGTCACCGTGGGTGAAATTACCGTAGTCACGGGAATTTTCGAAAACACGCCGCAGGAGATCCTCAGGCAGGTGGGCGATCATATCCGCCAGAAAAAGAACCCTGTTGTCACCTGCCTGGCATCGGTATCGGGGAGCAACGTCACCTTCACTGTCATGGCGGACAAACCCGCCCTGAAAGCGGGAGTCCATGCCGGAAAGCTCGCGGCTTCGGTGGCGAAGGTCCTGGGCGGAGGAGGCGGGGGGAGGCCCGATATCGCGTCTGCAGGCGCGAAAAACCCCGACGGCCTTGAAGATGCCATGAAGAGGGTTCCTGGATTCGTCGGCGAACAGATCGGGAAATGAAACGCCATCTCGGCCTTGATATAGGGACGAAACGCATCGGTGTAGCCGTCAGTGACCCCCTGGGTTCCTTTGCGCAGGGGGTCGCTGTTTTGAATGCCAACGAAGACTGGGTGAGGGCCCTTGACGGCCTCGTGAAGGAATACCGGGTCGCGGTGATCGTGGTGGGCATGCCGCTTCGGACCGACGGGTCGGCGGGCCCCGAGGCGGAAAAGATCGAAGCCCTCAAGAAGGTTCTGGCCGAAAGGTATGACGACCTTGACGTTGTCGAATGGGACGAACGTTTCACCACGGTGAGGGCAGAACAGGCACTTCTCGAAGGCGACGTCAGCAGAAAGGGGCGCAAAAGCCGTATAGACATGGTGGCTGCGTCTATCCTGCTCCAGGATTATCTTGATTTCCTGAGGAGGGATGGATTCCGGGAATGATCATTCCGAGAGGCGTAAAGGAAACGCCCATGCTCAGGCAGTACGCGAAATGGAAAAAGGCCTACCCGGATTGCCTCCTCTTTTTCAGAATGGGGGATTTCTACGAGCTTTTCTTCGACGATGCCGAAAAGGCGGCGCCCATTCTTGACATCGCCCTCACATCCAGGGATCCCAACCGCGAGATTCCCATGGCCGGGGTCCCCTGGCATTCAGCGGAAAACTACATTGGGAGGCTGGTGCAGGCGGGACACAAGGTGGCAATCTGTGAGCAGGTCACCGAACCGGACGGGAGAAACCTCGTCGAACGCGAAGTCATCAGGGTGATCACCCCGGGAACCTTTGTCCCCTCCGATTCCCCCCAGGAAGGACGGCTTGCCGCGGCGACCTTTTCCGGCACGACGGCCTCAATTGCCCTTCTCAGGGCGGGAACGGGACGGATCGAGGCGGGTACAATGCCCAGGGAACAGGCCCTGGCGGAACTCGCCGCCTTCAAGCCGCTGGAACTTCTCATCCCTCGCAACCTGCCAGCCGGAGAGAGAGAAGCCCTCAGGCAGGTTTGCAGTGCTTCGCTGGTGGAGGCCGATCCCGACGCCTTTGTCCCTTCCGGGGCCTCGCGACGGTTGTGTGATGCCTGGAAAGTTGCGACCCTTGAAGGTTTCGGCTTCGACGAGCTGTCCCCTGAATGCGGGAGCGCCTGGGTGGTCTATGATTACCTCAGCCAGACGCAGTTTGGAGCCGTGGGGCACGTTCGCAGGATCTTCCCACTGAGGTCGGGGCGTCATCTGTATATGGACCGGGCGACGCAGATCAACCTTGAAATTTCAGAAAGCGACAGCCTTGCCCTGTGTGATGTCCTGGATGAATGCCGGACGGCTATGGGAAAGAGGCTTTTGAGACAATGGGTTCTGCACCCTTTGCTCGACCCGGAGGAAATATCTGAAAGGCACGAGTCCGTGGAGGCCATGGTCGAACGTCCCGACATGCTTCGGGCGCTGAGAAGGTCTCTTTCCGCATGCGGGGATGTGGAGCGGGCGGTGGCGCGGATGGGGATGCGCCTGGCGGCGCCGAGGGACCTCGGCGTTATCCGGGATACCCTCGCCGCCGTCCCGGGGGTTCGTGAAGCCCTTTCGGAAATACCGCTTCCGGAAACATACCGGGAGGTGGCGGACCCGCAAGACCTCAGGAAAGCCCTCCAGGAAGGGCTTGGCGACGAGCTTCCCAGGACGCTCCGGGAAGGCCGGGTCATCCGTCAGGGGTACGACGGAAAACTTGACGAACTCAGAAGCTGGCGCAGCCGGTCGGAAGAACTCCTCCGGGAAATGATCGACAGGGAGCGGGCTGAAACGGGCATCCGCAACCTGAAGGTCGGATACAACAAGGTTTTCGGCTATTACCTGGAAGTCAGCCGCTCGAACCTGGAGCAGGTTCCGGAAAGATATCACCGGAAGCAGACCCTTGTCGGGGCAGAGCGTTTCATCACAGGTGAACTGAAGGAATTCGAGGAAAAGATGCTTTCCAACGACGAAGACATCAGAAGCAGGGAAGAAGAGCTCTACACGGAGCTCTGCCGGAAGGTCACGGAAGAGACGGCGCTCATCCAGGACATCGGTGCCTCACTTGCTTCCCTTGATGTCCTGGCTTCCTTCGCCGACGTCGCCCTCCAGCGGGGATACCGGCCTCCACAGGTGGACAGGAGCTTCGCCCTTGACCTCAGGGATGCAAGGCACCCGGTGGTGGAGGAAATGCTGGATGACTCCCCCTATACGCCCAACGACATCCTGCTTGATTCCGAAGGGCCGCGCATGGCCGTCGTCACGGGGCCGAACATGGCGGGGAAATCGACCTACCTGAGGACGGCCGCCCTGCTGGTGATCATGGCCCAGGCAGGCTCTTTCGTCCCCGCCTCGCGGGCCAGGCTGGGGACGGTGGACAGGATATTTTCGAGGATCGGGGCCCGGGACGAACTCTCCAGAGGGAAGAGCACCTTCATGGTCGAAATGGTGGAGACGGCCAACATCCTTCACAATGTGACGCCGAGAAGCCTTGTCATACTCGATGAAATCGGCAGGGGTACGTCCACTTATGACGGTGTCAGCATCGCCTGGGCGGTCATGGAATACCTTCACTCGGCCGCCGACGGGATGGCCAAGGTGCTTTTCGCGACGCACTACCATGAACTTGCCGCCCTGGGGAACCGGATGCCGGGCGTCTTCAACCTGAGCTTTACCGTCGAGGAGACGGAAAAGGGGGTGCTCTTTCTCTACAGGCTTCAGAAAGCTCCAGCCGACCGTTCTTATGGAATCGAGGTCGCCAGGCTTGCCGGCGTTCCGGAGGCAGTCGTCAGAAGGTCCCAGGAACTGCTCAAAAAGTTCGAGGAAGAAGGAGCAATTACCGGCGCCGGGGATGGAGACGCTCCGGCAGGACACGGCGGAAAGGGTGACCAAAAAGACGGGCAGCTTGAGCTTTTCCGGACCGGCGGTGATGACATCTTGAGGGATCTGGCTTCGGCGGATCCCGACAGCATGACCCCCCTGAAAGCCCTGGAGCTCCTCTATGACCTCAGGAAAAGAGCGGAGGAGGCCCTGAAAAAATGAACACGAACAGGATAAAACGCCTGGATGAATCCGTTTCGAGCCGGATCGCTGCAGGGGAAGTGATCGAAAACCCGGCCAGTGTCGTGAAGGAACTCCTTGAAAACGCGCTGGACGCGTCGTCCGTGCATGTTCGCGTCAGCCTTCGCCAGGGAGGCAAGGGCAGGATCGTCGTCGAGGACGACGGAACGGGGATCCCCTTTGACGAGCTTCCACTTGCCGTCGAACGTTTTGCCACGAGCAAGATCGACAACGCAGACGATCTCGATGCCATAGGGACCCTGGGATACCGCGGCGAGGCCCTCGCAAGCCTCGGCGCGGTGAGCCGCCTGGAGATCCGGAGCCGCCCCGAAGGTGGAACCGCCGGGGGATTCATCAGATGTGCCGCGGGCATTGTGGAAGCGCATCTGGAGATCTCCGCGGAAAAAGGGACCAGGGTTCAGGCCGATGACCTTTTCTTCAACCTTCCTGCCAGGAAAAAATTCCTGAAGCAGGCTGCTTCAGAGACCAGAAAAGTTGCACGTCTTTTGCGGGAATACGCCGTCGCCTACCAGTCGGTAAGCTTTTCACTTGCCAGCGACGGGAAGGCCGTGTTCGAATCCGGAAGCCGGCAAGACCGCGGAAGTTTGCTGGAGGCCCAGTGGGGAAAAGATCCCGGGCTTATTTCTCAGAAAGGGCGGTTGGGTGACATTGTCATTGAAGCATGGTGGCAGCCCCATACCACCGGAAGCAGGTTGGCGCTGACGACCTTCGTCAACGGAAGGCGGGTGAACGACCCGGCGGTGAGGGCGGCCCTTTCTTCCCTCGGACCGAAGGCGGCGGGAAACTGGTTTCTGCTTATCGAAGTCCCCCCGCCCTCGGTGGACGTCAATATTCACCCGGCTAAAGCCGAAGTCCGGTTCAAAAACAGCGGGGAGATCTTCCAGGCCGTTTCGGGGCTCGCAGAAACCCTGGCGGGAGGCCGAAAAGGAAACGGCCGATCGCCGGGATGGTCTATCGCGTCCCGGGAATTCCCGAAATCACCTCTCTGGCCTTCGGGGAAGACCACACCCACGGAACCACCCTTCAAGCACAACCCGACCCTTGCGGCGTCGCTTTTTTCCAGAGTGAGCGCACCGCCTCCAGACCTGAAGGAGAGTGAAAACTCCGGTAAAACCCTGGATGAGCACACAGGGGGCCTCCGCTATTTCGGCATGCTTGAGTGCGGCTATCTTCTCTTCGGGGCGGACGGAGGCCTCGTGATCGTGGATCCACACGCGGCCCATGAGCGCATCCTGTACGAAAAGGCCCTTTCACGCATCGACGGCGAACGGGGAAAAAGACAGAACCTGTCGGTTCCCGAAGCGCTTCCGCCGACCCTTGGGGCTTCGGCGGCGGAATTCTCGAAGCCCCTCGCGGGGGAGGGCTTTGTGTTGGCCGAGTGCGAAGGCCGGACTCTTTTGACGGCTGTTCCCGCCGTGTCCGGCGATTTGATGGTCAGCCCCGTGGAAATGCTCAGGGCGGCGGTGGAAGAGCTGGAGTCCTCACAGGGGAGTGAAGCCAGGCCGAAGCTGCAGGCACGGTGGGCCCTTCTGGCCTGCAAGAGGGCCGTCAAACTTGGAGAGCCCTTCGACACAAAAGAAGCCACAAGGCTTTGGCGGGACCTCGCAGGCTGCCGACAACCCGAGTCCTGTCCCCACGGGCGCCCCACGTCGATATCCCTTGACGCCGCCAGGCTCGGGCGGCTTTTCGGGAGGGAATGACCGTGGATTACCCGCGTCGCATCCTGTGCATCATCGGGCCCACGGCCGTGGGCAAAACCCGATTGAGCCTGGAAATCGCGAGACGCCTGGACGGTGAAATCATCTCCGTCGACTCGAGGCAGGTCTATCGTCACCTGGACGTGGGTACGGACAAGGTGTCAGAAGAAACGAGGAAGCAGATCCCTCACCATCTCCTTGACGTGGCGGGGCCGGGGCGGGTATTCTCTGCGGCAGACTTCGTCGACATGGCGTTGACGGCCATAGGACAAATACTGCAACGGGGGAAAACACCACTGCTTGCAGGAGGGACGCCTTTTTATTACCAGGCGCTCTTCGAGGGAATCCTGACCGACGACATGCCCAGGGACAGACGCGTTTCAGGGTCCTTGAACCGGGAGTGGGACAGCGGAAATGCCGCTGCACTGCTGGCTGAACTCGAAAAGGTTGACCCGGCCTCGGCGGCGCGGATTCATCCCAATGACCGGCGGAGGGCCCTGAGGGCCCTCGAGGTTTTCCGCCTGTCGGGGTCAACGATTTCGACATGGTACGAAAAGGGGACGAAAAAGCGTTCAGGACTTGAACCCCTTTACCTCGGATTGTACCGGCCGAAGGAAAGCCTTCGGGAGAGGATCACCCGGCGGGCGGCAGCCCAGTTCGAATCGGGTTTTCCGGAAGAGGTGGGACGGCTGATGGAAATGGGGTATGATGAATCCTGTCCGGCCTTGCAGGGTTTCGGGTACCGGGAGCTCGTCCTTTACCACAGGGGGAGGATGACGCTGGAAGAGGCCCTCGAGGGGGACATCAGGGCAACCAGGGCTTTCGCAAAACGACAGATGACCTGGTTCCGGAAGTTCACACCCGCTCTGTGGTATGATGTAACGCGTTCGAAAACCAATGACGTCATGAGGCAAGTGATCCTTCTTTGGGAAAATCATCTGAAACCTCCAAAAGCCTCCGTGTAGTGACGGCGAAACCGTCGGGCTTCTGCTTTGGGGTCAGGCGGGCCGTCGGGAAGCTCGAAAAGGCGCTCCGCCGGCGCGGCCGTGTCTACAGCATTGGAAGTCCTATCCATAACCCCCAGGAAACGGAGAGGCTCGAGAGAATGGGTCTTGTCCTCGTGGAACGGGCCGAAGACATCCCTGACGAGGCAGCGGTTTTCATACGGGCCCACGGGCTGTCCGCAAGGGATCGCCTGCTGCTCGAAAAACGGCGCATCGGGCTGGTCGACGGCACCTGCCCCTTTGTGCTGAATGTCCAGCGGAAAGCCGAATTTCTGGGAAACGAAGGGTACGACGTGGTTGTCCTCGGTGACGAGAAGCATCCGGAAGTCCAGGCCATAGCCGGATCTGTAGAAGGCGGCGCCGTTGTCCTGCCGCCCGGGGGGAGAGTGCCTGCGGCCCTGAAAGGGCGGCGGATCGGAATCGTCAGCCAGACGACGCAAAAGCCTGCGGATCTGTCGGACCTTGTTTCGAGGACTGCGTTTGTCGGCAAGGAAACGAGAATCTACAATACGATCTGCAAGGCCACCGTCGACAGACAACGAGCGGTGGAGGAACTTGCCGGTGCCGTGGATGGTATGATTGTCATCGGCGGCAGAAACAGCGCGAACACGGGAAAACTGTTCGCCATAGCCCGAAGCTTCAATGCCCGGACCCTGTGGATCGAGCAGGCCGGGGAATTGGAAAGGAGATGGTTGGAAGGAAAAAGAACAATAGGAATAGCCGCCGGAGCGAGTACTCCGGACAGGCTCATTCTAGATCTCATCACGATGCTTGAACCAACGCAGGGCGTCAAGGAGGATGGAAGGTAAAATGATGACGGAAGAACAGAAGAACGAAAGCACCAGCCAGCAGCAGTTTGATCAGCCGGAACCGGCCGACGTGCAGGAAACGGCGGCGGAAGAGGAAGAAACCATGGAAACCATGGAAGATATCCTCGAACAGTATGAAGTCGGGGAAATGCGTCGCGGAAAAGTTGTCGATGGCACAATTGTAGAGGCCGCCGATGAGGGCTGGCTGGTAGACGTCGGCTACAAATGCGAAGGATTCCTGCCCCGGCGTGAATGGTCCCACAGGGTGCTGGTGGAAAAGAAGGAAACCCCGGAAATCGGCGACAACGTCAGGGTGCAGGTTGTCTCCTTCAAGCAGGGCGAAGAGGCGCAGCTTCTTGTCAGCCGGTGGCGCTGTGAATTCGACGAGCGGTGGGGTGAAATAGAGGAGAAGGCCGACGAAAACGACATCCTGTCCGTCAGGGGACTCAGGAAGGTCAAGGGCGGCCTGATCGTTGATTGTCACGGCATCGAAGGGTTTATCCCGATTTCCCACCTGGCCGAAGAGGGAAGGGGCATTAATCCCTCGAGACTGGTCGACGAGACTTTCGACGCGAAGATTATCGAGAGGGACCGCAGGAAACGCCGGCTTGTCCTTTCAAGGAGGTCCATTCTTGAAGAGGAGCTTGCCTGTGAGCGGCAGGTCTTCTACGAAAACACCAGTGAAGGCGATGCCCTGGAAGGAACGGTGACGACAATCACGTCCTTTGGGGTTTTCGTCAACCTCGGTCCCATCGAGGGGCTCGTCCACAATAGCGAATTGTCCTGGCAGCGCAACGCCAAGCCCCGGGAAATCGTCTCGAGGGGCGACAAGGTGACTGTCAAGGTTATCGGAATAGATAAGGAACGTGACAGGATCTCGCTCAGCATAAAGCAGCTGCAGTCCGATCCGTGGGAGAACATCCTGGAAAAATGGAACGAAGGCGACGTTGTCTCCGGCAGGGTGACCAATCTCACCGATTTCGGGGCCTTCGTCGAAGTGGAACCCGGAGTTGAGGGGCTCGTTCACATCGGCGACATCAGCTGGCAGCGGATCAGGCATCCCAGGGATGTCCTGAGAAAAGGGCAGCAGATAGATGTCAAGGTCCTCGGTATCGATGCAGACAACAAGAGAATGAGCCTCGGCTACAAGCAGCTGAATGATCCCTGGGAGGGCGTGGAGGACAAATACACCGTCAAGCAGGACTATCCCGTCAAGGTTGTCCGACTCACCGATTTCGGGGCCTTTGTCCAGCTCGAAGAGGGTATTGAAGGCCTGATTCACGTATCCCAGTTGAGCCGCAAACGGGTGGAAAAACCCGCCGACGTCCTTGAAGAAGGGCAGGAGGTCGAGGCCCGGGTGCTCGAAATCAAGCCCGAGGAACGACGGATTCGTCTCAGCATAAGTGCCATAGAGGAAGAGGAACACCGCAGGACCAGAAGCGAGGAAAAGAGCCGCAGGAAAAATGAACCCGAAAAGCAGCGGGTCCAGTTCACCGATGACGACCAGGCGGCGGTGACCATCGGAGACCTTTGGAACGAGGCTATCAACAACAAGGATGAATAAAGCTGCCTTTTGCGCGGCGCCGGCTAAAGCAGCCGGCGGCGGCTGTTCGGGGAGAGATGCAAATGGCCGTTCTGCCGATCAGTGAGTATCCGGACCCCGTCCTCAGGGAAAGCGCAAAACCCGTTGAGGAGTTCGACGATAAGCTGAAATCCTTTATCGAGGATATGTGGGAGACCATGAAAGCATTTGATGGCGTAGGACTTGCCGCACCCCAGGTGGGAGTGAGCCGCCAGGTGGCGGTCATCGAATGGAACGACAAGCGGTATGTCCTCGTCAACCCGCGGATCATTGAGTTCGACGGAAAGGACATCCGCGAGGAAGGGTGCCTCAGCGCCCCCGGTTTCTACGAGGAGGTTGCCCGCCCGTCAAGGATCGTCGTGGAGGCTCTCGACGAAGAAGGAACCCCCCGGCGTATTGAAGAAGAAGGATTCATGGCACGGGCTCTCGCTCACGAGATCGATCATCTGCAAGGCCATCTTTTCTTCGATCATCTTTCTTCCCTCAAACGCCAGATGATCAAGCGAAAGCTCCAGAAACGCCGGAAGGAATGAAAAGCGGGGTGCGGATCTGGTTCTGCGGGACGGGGAACTTCGCCGCCACCTGCCTTTCGTCTCTTGCAGGCAAAGTGCCTATAGAGCTGGTTATCACCACGGCCCCCTCCCGTGCGGGCCGTGGACTGAAAGTCCGGCCGACACCCGTCGACAAGAAAGCCGAAGCCCTGGCTGTTCCCGTAATCCCTACGGCGGACCTGAACAAGGATGACGTTCTTCTTGAGCGTTTCCGGGAAAACCCGCCTCAGGTCATGCTTGTCGTGGATTTCGGGCAGATTGTCGCGGAGCCCTATCTTTCCCTCGATCCGCCGGGATGCCTGAATATTCATCCATCATTGCTTCCGGAATACCGTGGAGCAGCTCCTGTGCAGCGAGCCATCCTCAATGGTGATGTGACGACGGGAATCACCCTTTTCCGCCTCGTTCGGAGGATGGACGCCGGGCCGATCGCGCTTCAGGAACGGGTTTCCATTCCCGCCAACGCGACGTCGGGCGAGATGCTTGATCTGATGGCGCACCGCGGTAGTCAGATTTTTCTTCATGTTTTAAAATTGTACGAGGAAGGGACCCTGGAATTCAGTCAACAGCCCCACGATAAAGCGACCTTCGCCCCGAAGATAGACAAGTGGGAGACCGAGCTGAGCTGGGAGTGGAATGCGCGTTACGTGCACAATGCCGTACGTGCAATGAATCCCGCCCCCGGAGCCTATATCATCCACCGAGGAAAGCGATTGAAAATCTGGAGGACGGAACGAGTTCGAGGTGAGGGGGAGCCGGGGATGGTCATCCGTCTCGAAAAGGGCTTCCCTGTCGTGACCTGCCTGGAGGACGCCGTGCTTCTTCGGGAAGTCCAGAGGGAAGGAAAATCGCGTCAGCCGGGGGATGCCTGGTTTCGGGGAACAGGTCTGAAAGAAGGTGACCTTTTGAAGTGATTCCGATTACGGAACGGATGCGTGAGCTTGTGAAGGAGTACACGTGGCCGAAGGCCGTGGCCGTCACGGGAGCCCTGGGCTCGGGGAAGACAGAATGGGTCCTGAATCTCGCATATGCTCTTTCCGGCGACGGGGAGGATGTAACCGTCGCCGATATGGACATAATTAACCCGTATTTTTGCATCAGACAGGTGAAAAACGCCCTCGAACAGGAGGGCCTCTCCGTCATTACCCCTCCGGAAAGCACGAAATGGTCCGACATCCCGGTCATCTCGCCTGCAGTAGGCCGTGCCCTGGCCGGCGAAAAAGGGAAGCTTCTTGTCGATGTCGGGGGCGACGCATCGGGTGCCCGTGCCCTCAAACAGTTCTCCGATCTCATGGAAAAAGCTGGATACCTCCTCGTTCTTGTAGTCAATGCCTTCCGGCCGAAGACATCGGACAAAAAGGGCATAGCCGAAATGATACACCGGATGGAGGAGATCAGTTCCCTTGAGGTCGGCGCCGTTGTCGGAAACAGCCACCTCATGTCGGAAACGACGGAAGACGATGTTTTACGGGGGCTCGCCGTCACGCGTGAAGCAGCCGATGCCGCAGGACTGCCGTTGCTGTATGTGACGGTCCCGCCGGCACTCCACGAAAAAATGGAATTCCTTGAAGAGAAAGCCGGAGTGCCCCTGTGGCCTCTCCAGCGGCGGATGCTTCTGCCCTGGGAGAAAGGATACAAATGGACCTGATCGGGAAGCGGCCGGACCCTCGCGGAGAGGGTGAGCGGCCTGGTCAGGTCGAAACCATAAAAGAGAGGAGTTGACAATCTCATGGCAAAAGGGCGGATCGACGTGCTCGAAAGCTTTTGCAAGAGCTGTGGCTTATGTGTCGAGGCGTGTCCCGTCAAGGTTTTGAGGATATCCGACAAGATCAACAGCAAGGGGTACAGGCCTGTCGAGCAGTACAAGGAAGGTTGCATCGCCTGCAGGATGTGCGCCACCATCTGTCCCGATGCGGCGATCGAGGTGTACAAGTTCGAGGAAAAGTCATAGAACCGGCCGGAGGTGATGTGAAATGGCACGTGTACTGATGAAAGGCACCGAAGCGATAGCCGAAGCGGCCATCCAGGCCGGTTGCAAGTATTTCTTCGGGTATCCGATCACGCCCCAGAACGAGATCCCCGAATACATGTCCGCCAAGCTTCCCTCCATCGGCGGAGCCTACGTCCAGGCCGAGAGCGAGGTTGCGGCCATCAACATGGTCATGGGCGGAGGAGGAACGGGGACGAAGGTCATGACCACTTCTTCAAGCCCCGGGATTTCGCTCATGTCGGAGGGTATCAGTTACATTGCGGGATGCGAGATCCCAGCTGTCATTGTGAACGTCATGAGGGCCGGACCGGGGCTCGGAGGCATCCTTCCGGCCCAGGGCGATTATCTTCAGGCCACCAAGGGAGGCGGTAACGGCGACTACCGGTTGCTCGTTCTGGCTCCGAGCACGCTGCAGGAAGCAGTCGACCTGACACAGTTGGCCTTTGACCTTGCCTTCACGTACCGGAACCCCGTGATGATCGCTGCCGACGGGTTCATGGGGCAGATGATGGAAGCCGTCGAGATCACCCAACACAAGAGCGAAAACCTTCCCGACGTGACGCCCTGGGCCCTCGGCGACATGGACAAGAGGGGCGAGCGGAGCATCCTCAAGAGCCTCTATCTCGACCCCGAAAAGCTCGAAAGGCACAACCTGAAGCTCAAGGAAAAATACGACGCCATGCAGAAAGAGGTCCGGTACGAGGAATATTACACCGACGATGCGGAATACCTTCTCGCGGCCTTTGGAACAACGGCGCGAATCGCCCGGTCTGCGATCTCGAACCTTCGGGATGAGGGCGTGAAAGTCGGCATGATTCGGCCCATCACGCTCTATCCCTTCCCCGGGGACCAGATCCGGAAGCTTTCGGAGAAGGTGAAACACGTTCTCGTTGTCGAGATGAATACCGGCCAGATGCTTGAAGACGTCCAGGCGGCGGTCTGTGGCAGGGCGCCGGTATCCTTTTTCGGGCGGTGCGGCGGCATAGCCCCCTCGGTGAAGGAAATCGGGGACAAGCTCAGGGAACTCCTGTAGGCAGGGGGGAGACGGTC
Organism: Thermovirgaceae bacterium; assembly: GCA_049974965.1. GTDB lineage: Bacteria > Synergistota > Synergistia > Synergistales > Thermovirgaceae > UBA1876. Next base: position 518 of record JBNGCT010000026.1, on the reverse strand, counting down.
ATGAAAGAGACGAAAATATATGAGCGTCCAAAATCCTGGATGAAGGAAGTCCATACACATTATTGCCCCGGTTGCGGGCATGGCATTACTCACAAGATCCTGTGCGAGGTCATCGATGAACTCGACATCCAGGAAAGAACCATCGGCATCGCGCCGGTGGGATGCGCCGCCATGATGTACGACTACATCGATGTGGATTTCAGCGAGGCTGCCCACGGCAGGGCACCGGCTTTGGCAACGGGGCTCAAGCGTACCAGGCCCGACCGCATGATTTTCACCTACCAGGGTGACGGCGATCTCGCTTCCATCGGGACGGCGGAAATCATCCACGCGGCGAACCGGGGCGAAAAATTCACGACCATTTTCATCAACAACGCGATTTACGGCATGACAGGCGGCCAGATGGCACCGACCACACTGGTGGGCCAGAAAGCGACCACCTGCCCCTTCGGCAGGGATCCGGAACTTGCCGGTTATCCCATGCGGATGTGCGAGCTCCTGTCGACCCTCAAGACACC
>JBNGCT010000025.1:0-17025 GCA_049974965.1 Thermovirgaceae bacterium | reverse complement strand
ACAGGTTTTCGAAAAGATACGCCCCCGGGAAAAAGAGCCCCGACCTCACGAGATGACTTTTGATATACTTTCATCACATGAAACGGAGGGTATGCAGGTGCGCCGATTTTCCCGTTTTGCTGTTTTTTTAGGGGTCGCCCTGACCCTGGGGCTTTCAGTCTGTCCTTTCCGACCGGCTTTCGCGCTTGGAGGAGAGCCGCTCGGGCCTTTCTTCGCAAAAGAGGCATTGCCTGCAGTGCAGGATGTCAAGGAGGCCTTCGGGGACATTTATGGAGAGTACCCTTCAGCCTGGCCGAAGGAACTTCGCAGGATTCATCATATCGAAGTCTCCTGGTCCCAGCGCGCCTTGGGCAGTGACAATTTTCGGGAAGCCTTCACCGAAGAAGAAAGGGAAGGAATGCGGCTTCAGATAAAAGCGCCGCTGGACTATTGGGCCCGGGCCATCTGGTCGGGTTCCGTTTCGGGCGAATGGGAGAATGCCGGCCATCTTGCCGCCCGCGACGTCCCGAAAGTCATGCTGCGCCGCTTCCTCAAAGAGATTTTCCCCCTGATGTGGCGTGATCTGAACAGCACGACACACCGAAAGCAATACCTGCTTGAAAGGGATGACGCCCTTTTTGCCCCGGATATTCCGTCCATTCCCGAAATATTGAAGAAACGGAAAGAGGATGTGCTGGCCTATAACAGACTTCTTGCGGAAGCGGTGGAAAAATACGCTGAAGCAAAGGACCTCCCCATGCTGGGTCTTCTGCTGGGGCGGGCCGATACCGTGTGGCGCGGTGACCCTGATTTCAGGCTGCAGCTGATCCGGCAAAAAAGGCGGCTCGAAAACAGAATCGTCGAAGCCTTTAATACGGAGCGGGAAACACTGCTTGGGGCTGTCTGCAGGGACCTCGATCCCTTTTACCGGTATTGGATTGAAGAGGACGGAACCGAACGGCATGTGCGCCTGGAGCCTTCCAGTGGCGTGTTGTTCGATGGACCGGGAGCACTTTTCGGCCTGGGTGCGAATATCTGCGTCAAACAACGGAACCCCTGGACTGCAGACGGCAATGATGCGCCCCATGTCAAAACGTCGCAGGCCCTTCACGGGGTCTGGCGTGATTTCCCTTTCAATGGTCTCGCTACTGAAGAAAAGGCCGAGCCGGTGGCCTGGTCCGAAAAATGCCTGGTGGTGAGGGTTGCAGGACAGGACAATGGAATGACGCTGGCTTTTTTCCCCGGATGGGTGCCGAGGGCGGGATACAGGCTGGAAATCGAGCCCGCCGGGTCTCCCGATATGCCGGAGGAAGTCTTTTGGGAGCTTGCCGGGCGAGTCGAGAAAGGCTTCGTTTCAGCTGTTTTGGAACGTTTTGGAGGTTCTCCCGTAGCCGGGGGTGCACCCCGGGATGAAGGGCTTTCGAAAAAGCCTGACAGGGAGTTGCTTCTGCAGGTTTCGGGATACGGCAATGGTGAAAGCGGGTCCATGGAACGGATGTCGTGCAGGATAGACGCGAGGCTGACGGAAAGGGGAGCCCCAGTCGGCGGCGTGGAACTGGCCGTTGAAATGCCCGACGCGGGATCCTTGTACTCGCCGCGTGCCACAGGAGGAGGGGAAGACACCCTCTATGTCGATACCGATCCCCGGGGACGGGCGGTTATTGTTTACCATTCACCCGAAATTGGCGAATTCCGGTCCTTTCCGGGGGACATGATCAAGCTGGCCGTCAGGGATGATTCTTCCGGGATCCGGGAGGTGATCGGATTCCGGATTCAAGAGCGTGAGTATATCGAAATGGAGGCCGAACACGAGCTGATCCCGGGAGATGATTCCTTTCCGAACAGGATCCGGTTCCGCTTTTTCGGCAAGGATGTTGCGGCGGGGTCTGCCTGCGAGGTCTTCCTTCGCTCCAAAAGCGGCCTGGGCCTGTTCCGGAGCGGTTCCGGCGAATGGGAAAAGGCCCCTGTGAAGCTGGATGCCCAGCCCGAAGAGTGGCAGAGCGTTCTGTACAAATGGAACGGTGATTCTTCCATGAACATGCCCCTTGATGAAACGGTGATCGTGGAGATTCCTGCGCTCAATCTTTACGAGACGGTGGATTTCAGGGTGGGTGTCATGCCGGTGGTCTCGGAGGTGGATATCGGCGGGAAGCCCTCCGGTTATCCGGGAAGCTATGTTCCGCTGAAGCTGACCCTGGCGGACCGGCTCAATCCGGAACTGGACCTGGAATGTTTTCTCGAATCCTTCGGCCTTTCGCCGGTGGTTGAAATCGAGCCGACGGATTTCACGCCATGCCCTTTGGAAGAAGAAGACGCCCGGCTTCTCGAGAAAGTGATGCAGGCTCTTCCCGGTGTAACCGTGCCGAAAGAAACCATGACGTTCCAGCCGGAGGAATGGCTCCTTGCGCGGAAAGAAAACGCGGGGTGGGTCATCGCCGGGGGGTCTTCGGATTTCAGGCCGGCAAGCTCCCGAAACACGATGGAACTTCCCGGATTTATCCCGTGGCTCTGGGGCGATTACACCTTCCGAATTCGTCTGGCCTTTGAAAAAGATGACGGCCTGGCGGAAAAGTCTTTTGGCCAGACGGAAACCCATGTGTTCGAGATTCGACCCCGACAGGGCGAAAAGAACCTTCAGACAAGCGGAATTCTTCCCCTGATCCTGCTTCATTCGGCCATGTTCCAGGACGAACAGGCACGCCTGGCGGCGGCGAAGGCGGAAAGGCTGTTGTGCGACGAAAAACCCGCAGAAGCGGCGGCGGTTCTGGGAGACGCCTTTTCAAAACGCCTGTGGAGGGATCTGCATGGCACAGCTGCCCCGGAGAACAAAAAGCGGCAAGATCCCGGCACGAAGGTTTCCCCGCCAAGAGACGGTGACGCCGCTTTGTCCTTCCTCTGCCACCTGGGAGGAGCCTTCATGGACCGTCTCCTCGGGTTGTCGCCGGGTCTCGAAAAAGGGGAAGACCTTTTCCGGGGGCGGCCGGAAGAAGAACAAAGGCTCGAGGATATCCTTCAAGGGTTTCTTGCCGGTTACGGGGATTACGGGCTCGCTGCGGTGTCGAAAAAAGGGCTTACGGGTTTGGCAGTTTTCGACGAACAGGGAAGGCGTCTTTACGAGTGCCCGCAAACGGTTTTCCCGGGCGGGAGCCCCGTGGACAGGCTGTATAACGGTGCAAATTCAATCGTCATCGTTTTCCGTCTGGGGGAAACACTGGTACTTGACATCTCTGGAAGCAAAGACCCGCTTGAGGCCGTAAAAATCCTTCCGAACGGGGTCAACAGGATTTATTGCTGTGACGGAAAAAAGGAAGAGAGACTCACCCTGTTTGGGGATGTCGTGGATCCGACACGCCGGGGCGCGGTTCACGACATCCGGTGACCGCCAAAAAAAGGGGAGCGCGAGAACACTCCCCTTTTCGATTCAGCGCGGAAGCAAAAAGCCGCTTCCCATTTCATCGTTCTTTTGCTGCAGGAGGTAATTGAAGCCGGTGATGCTGGCCCTCCCCCTGATAAAAGGAAGAATTGTCCTGTACCCGCCGATGACAGGGCCTTCCTTGTAGGATCCTTTGAAAAGGCTTCCCGTTACGCTTTCATGCTCGAAAGTTTCTCCTGGAGCCAGTTTCCCCTTTGAGGCGAGGATGGCCATCTTTGCACAGGTCCCGGTTCCGCAGGGGGATCTGTCGACATTGCTCTCACCAAAAAGGACGCAATTTTTCGTCGGTTTCCCCTCGCGTTGGAGGCTGAATTCGGTGAGCCCTACCGAGTTGATGTGCTTTTCTGTCGGGTGCTCCACCGTGACGGTCCTGTTCACTTCCCGGAGTATCTCAAGGCCTGTTCCCAGCAGTTTTGGAACCTCCTGCCGCTCGAGGGTGAAGCCGAGATCCTCGGCATGCACGATGGCGAAGAAATTGCCCCCGTAGGCAATGTCAAGGCTGATTTTCTTCCCGCCGCGGGAGGGGAGGGCGACCTCAACGTCAGTGGCGTAGACGAAAGCGGGAACATTCGCGAGGATGACATCCCCGACGACGCCGTCCTTTACTTCCACATCAAGGGAAACCTGTCCCGCAGGAGTGTCCAGGACAACCGTTGTGAGGGGTTCCTTTTTGGGGACCATCCCCAGTTCGACGAGAGCGTTGGCGGTGCCTATCGACCCATGACCGCACATTGAAACACCATCACCGGAATCCATGAAGAGGACCCCGTAATGGGAATCCTCCCTCACAGGAGGGGTCAAGAAGGCACCGAACATGTCCGAATGCCCGCGGGGCTCATGCATGACGAAATTCCTGAAATCCCGGAGGTTGTTCCTCAGGTAGGCCCATTTTTCGCCCATGGTCTGCCCCGGGAGCCATGGGCCGCCTCCCAGAATGATCCGTGTAGGTTCGCCTCCGGTATGAGTGTCGACGACAGCCGTTGCCCGTGTGATTTCCATTTGCGGCCTCCTTTACAAAATTGGTGCTTTTACCTTGTTTTATATTGCAGCATAATGCAAACCTGAGTCCCCAGCCCGTCTGCCTGGTAATTCACAAAGCCAGTCTTGTGATCCTTTGTAGCCAGATTATAGAGACAACAGACAGAAGCCGCAATTCCGGCAAGGTGTGGCATATACTGACATAGTCGGGATTGCGCAAGGAAAGACCCCGTCGTCCTGTTTTTGACGACAGGGTCGCCCCGGCGGGGCCGTCGAAATTTTTTTGAGAAGGCAAAACCGCTACTTCATATCCCGGCGCGGAATCCCGAGCGCCGAAGGACACAGGGCGAGGCCGCCCCGGGATGTGCAGCGGAGTTCCGGCGGCAGCATCCTGCCGACGCTGTCAACGGCGTCAATGGTTTCGTCCAGGGGAATCAGGTTTTGGTAGCCGCCCAGAACGAGGTCTGCGGCCAAAAACGCCTGGGAAGCCAGTGCCGCGTTTTTGCTGTGGCAGGGGATTTCCACGATGCCCTGCACGAGGTCGCAAACGGAACCCATGACGTTTTGGAAAACCATTGCTGCGGCATCACAGGCCTGACGTGCGGTGCCCCCGGCGGCCTCCACGACTGCGGCTGCCCCCATGGCGCCTGCGGCGCCGATTTCGACTTGGCAGCCGGCGATTTCTGCAGCAAAAGTGCTTCGTCTGTCCAGAGCAAGTCCTATGGCTCCGGCAGCCCAAAGTGATGATAATGTCTTTTCGCGGCTGAGGCCGAAGTCTTCCATGAGGTTTGATACAACGGCGGGGATAACTCCAGCGGATCCTCCCGTGGGAGCAGAACAGACCACGCCTCCCGCCCCGTTTACATGCATGACGGCCATGGCCTTGACAGCGGCCCGGGCATGGGGGCCGCCGAGAAACATCTTTCCCTTCGACTCGGCTTCAAAGAGTCTTTGGGCCACAGGAGTCAGAAGCTTCATCTTTAAATCGTGCTCTTTCAAACCGCGGCTGACAGCCTCAAGCATGACAGAGAGGCGGAAATCCATTTCCTGCCGCAGTTTTTCGGGAGGAAGATCCAGAAGAGCCGCCTCGTATGCGAAAGCCGATGCGCCGAGAGACAGTCCCGACTCTTCGGCCTGCGCAAGCATTTCTTCACTGTCCGCGAAGAGTTCTTTCCCACAAAGAGGCAGCATCACAGGGGCGGCAAAACTTAAAGACAGAACCCCCGGCATTTTTGTCGATCCTTCAAGAAAGCCTTGGGGCGGCTTCAGGAAAGAGGAGCAGAGGCAGGCGGTCCGTCCTCCTGTTTCCAAGATCCTGGCGCTGTCGTCCCACCTTTTCAGCATGTGGAGGATGTCCGCGGCTCTTTCGCCTTCCGTTTCAATGAACATTTCGTAGCGGTCACCTGTCATCAGTACGGGAAAGCCGTTGATCGAAGCGATTTCTATTGAGCCTCCCCCGACGGAGCGGGCGTGAAGCCTCAGGGTTTTTCCGCTTGCTCCGGAAAGTTCAAGAAGTGTGCTGTTAGGATGGTCGGCCTCGGGAAAATTACGAAAGCCGAAAGAAAGGTCGAGTCCCTGTCGTGAAGCCTCTTCGAAAATTTCGGGGAATTCGGGATCGGTCAGTTCCATTCCCAGAAGACCGGTGACGAAGGCAAGGTCGCTTCCCTGGTCGTGGTAGCAAACGGCGAGGGAACTGTCCGGGTGGAAGAAAAAAGCCGCTGATACGGATTTTTCGCCGAGAAAGTCCCGGGCCATTTTGCCGATCCGCCAGGGTCCTGCCGTATGGGAGCTTGACGGACCGCGCATGACAGGTCCGATGACGTGATTGAGGATGCTGACGCGTTTCATTTATTCCCCTCCTTCAGGGTTTTCCCGCCGTCCAAACATTGTATGTTCGCACGCAAGGTTTACCCTTAACAAACTTATTTTATGGGGAAAGAGCTAATACTCAAACCCCGCGTGATCAGAAACCCGTTTTGTCCCATTTAGTCTGAAATGCAGTTTCAAAAAACTGAGTGGCTTTGACTCACGAACAGATATCAGATAGGCCCATTTTCGCCCATGGTCTGCCCCGGGAGCCATGGGCCGCCTCCCAGAATGATCCGTGTAGGTTCGCCTCCGGTAGGAGTGTCGAGGACAGCCGTTGCCCGTGTGATTTCCATTTGCGGCCTCCTTTACAAAATTAATGCTTTTACCTTGTTTTATCTTGCAGCATAATGCAAACCTGAGTCCCTAGCCCGTCTGCCTGAAAATTCACAAAACCAGTCTTGTGATCCTTTGTTTTCAAATTAAAGATTTAGTACGCACAAGCCGCAATCCCGGCAACGTGCGGCAGAAGATATCGCCACTGAAGGGACGCACGCAGTTGTCTTGCTTTTGACGAAGGTCCCGCCCTTGTACGGGCCGTCGGCTTTTTGGAAAGGACAGAGCCCTCCTTCAAGTAGTGGCGCGGTATCCCGAGCGCTGAAGGACATGGGCGAGTCTGCCCTGTGATGTGCAGCGGAGCTCCAGCGGCACCGATTCCGACTTGACAGCCTCAACCATGACGCAGCGCGCGTGGAGCATCAGAGCTTTCGGGGTGTCTCCGGCAAGGTCAAGAAGAGTGCTGTTGGGATGGTCGCCTCGGGAAAATCCCGGAAGCCGAAGGAGAAGCCCATTCCCTGGTCGTGGTAGCAGACGGCGAAAGAGCTGTCCGGGTGAAGAAGGAAGCAGCTGATGCGGATGGTTCGCCGAGAAGGTCCCGGGAAACTCGATGGACCATGCATGATCGGTCCGATGACGTGATCGGGGATGCTCACCTTTTTCTTGGGAAAGTCCTTCGATGCAGGCTGAACGTCCTGTCTTTCGAAGCGCGTCGGCATTCTTCAGGGAAAGGCCTGGGGCTCCAGGTGTTGAAAGGCTACGCTTCCAGCCCTTCCAGGAATGGGTTTATTTCTGATCTCGCAAGCAGGGAGTCCGGATTTCGCGAGTTCCTTCACTTCTTCCTCGAGCATCACGAAAGAGTATCCCGCATTCAGGCACTCTGTCAGAAAAGATTCGAAAACGACCAGCTTTTTCCGTCCTTCCATTTCGGCATGGATAGTATGAACGTTCAATCCAGGCGTAAGACATTTTAGGAGAAAGTTGTTGATCTGGTCGTCTCCTATTCCGTCTCTTCCATAAATTTCGTCCATGGTGGGAAGGGTGGAAGGCACCTGTGGTGTACGGAAAGAGCGGCCTCCCATCACGGGCAGGAAGGGGCAGGTTCCCCGGGTATCGCTACAGTATGTGAAGTCGTACTCGTCCTGCATGGCGAGACTCGCCGGTGTGACCTTCCAGCCCGGTGCGGCGCAGGAGCCTGGGGGCCGACCGGCCAGATTGGTGTACATCTCCACGGCTTTCCCGAAGTCTGCGCGCATGCGCCCCTCGTCCATGACGTCCAGCCTGTCCTGCCATTCCACGTGGTCCCAGGCGTGTATGCCGCATTCATGTCCTTCAGAGATGGCCCGGCGGAAGATCCCCGTGTCCTGTGGAACGATGATCGGGGCAGGGAGAAGGGTCCCGTAGAGCATTGTCTTGACCCCGTAGGTCCCAGGGGCGTTGGTTCTGGCCATTTTCTTCAGGAATCCTTTTCGAAAGATTCTCCTGACGGCCTTGCCGGAATTGTCCGGGCCGAAGGTGAAGAAGAAGCTGGCCTGAATCCCGAACCGGCCCAAAAGACCCAGAAGGTTTGGCACTCCCTCCAGGTAGCCTTTGAGGGTATCAACATCGACCTTGAGGGCGATTTTGGGGGTCATGCCGCTTCAGGCCCTCCCTTCGGTGAAGTGAACGGAGTGGTCATTGTGAGGGGGCAGTTCCGGTGCAGCAAGGTTTTCAGACAGTGTCGCTTCCACGGTCATGTGCACTGCGTCTTCCAGGGAGGTTTCAGGCATCCATTCAAGGAGGCGCTTTGCCTTTGACACTGAAGGCACGCGGTCCTTCACGTCTTCATAACCCTTGCCGTAATAATCCACCGGATCGATCTCGGCGAACTGTGCCCTTTTCGCTGTTTCCGCGTATCGGGGCATCTTCTCCAGCGTTTTGATCACGAGGACGGCCAGTTCCTTAATGGATGCGTTGTTTGCCGGGTTCCCTATGTTGAAAATCTCTCCGTCGGCGGCCGAATGTTGATTGCGGATGATGGATTCCAGAGCCTTTATGCCGTCGCCGATCCAGGTAAAGCTTCTTCGCTGTCGCCCGCCGCCGACCAGCGATACAGGACGCCCTGTTATGACGTCGTACAGGATCTGTGTTATCGACCTGGCCTTTCTCTCGGCGGCGTCCCCAAAGGTATCCAGCCGAGGCCCGATCCAGTTGAAAGGCCTGAAGAGAGTGTACCTGAGCCCTTCTTCCTGGCCATAGGCAGCGATGACGCGGTCCATCATCTGCTTGCTGCAACTGTAGATCCATCGCGACTTGCACACTGGGCCCAGTATGATGGGGCTTTCGTCTTCCTTGAGCTCGAGTTCGGTGGCTGCGCCGTACACCTCGCTGGTGGAGGGAAAGACGACCCTTTTGTCGTGTTTGGCGCACATCCGCACGATCTTGAGGTTGGCTTCAAAGTCGAGCCGGAAAGTCATGACCGGGTGGGTGATGTAGTAGGCCGGCTTCGCGATTCCGACGAGTGGAAGAATGACGTCGCTGGCTTGTATGGCGCTATCGATCCAGGAGTCCTCGGTGTAGAAATCTCCTTTGCGGAACTCAAATCTCCCGTGTCCGAGGAGGGATTTGAGGTTGAAGTCGCAAATATCGAAGCCTGTGACATTCCAGCCAGTGTTTTCGATGAGGTGCTCACACAGGTGCGAACCAATGAAACCGTTTGCGCCCAGTACGAGTATGTTCAAGATGAAAACCGTCCTTCCTTTGCCGTATCAGAGGGGGTTTCTTTGCCCTTTCCGAAGAGGTCGCCCAAGGTGGTTTGCATTTCTGGCTCCGCATCGTCGATTCGCAGCAATCCTCTTCCTGTGCCAACGACAAGGGGCTTCACGGTGATAACTTTCCCCGCCTGGGTTTCTGTGGTGTCATCAACCGGGACGGCTTTCCATATGAAGACCTTCTTTCCCTTCAGATACGAAAAAGCTCCCGGATATGGCCTCGTGACGGCCCGTACGAGATTGGCGATATCTTTTGCGGTGGCGTTCCAGTCGATCAGTCCGTCCTCGGGTTTTCTGCCGCCGAAACAGGTGGCGGCGCCGTGATCCTGGGGTGTTCGGGGAGCCTTGCCCGACTCAAGCAGATGCAGGTGCTCCCGGATGAGTTTTTCCGCCGCTTCGGCGATGCGAAGCATCACATCCTTAGCTGTGTCCTTTTCGTCTATGGGGACTCGTTTTTGTGCGACAATGTCACCTTCATCAGCTTGTGGCGTCATCCAGTGCAGGGTGGCGCCCGTTTCGCTTTCACCCTTGATGATGGCCCAGTTGACGCATGCGCGGCCCCTGTATTTTGGGAGCAGCGATCCATGCATGTTGAAGGCCCCTAGGCGCGGCAGGCAGAGGACCTCTTCCGGGAGAATGTGCCGGTAGTAGAAAGAGAAAACAAGTTCCGGAGCGAACTCTTTCAGCAGTTTCAGGTTTTTTGCGTCCTTTACGCCTTTAGGGGTGAAAACGGGCAGTCCCCTTTCGACTGCGAGGTCTTTGACTGAATGGAACCACGTGTTTTCCCCAAGGTCATCCTTATAGGTAAAGACAGCCCGAATGTTGGCCCCAGATTCCGCAAGGGCCCTCAGGCACCGCCACCCCACCTCGCTGTATGCGAACACCACGGTTCGTGGCCGCCTATTCATCGCCGTACACCTTCCGTATGACATATCTCGGGCGTTTGCGGACTTCCTGGTAAATCCGCCCGGTATATTCCCCTGTTATGCCGACGCAGAACATGGTTACGCCAATGAGAAAGAAGTTGATCGTCATAAGGGTGAAAAGGCCTTCGGCTTCGGGCCCGATGAAAAGTCGTCTCATGAGCATGTAGAGGGAAAAGAACAGGCTCAGTCCCGCTATAGTCACGCCAAGCATGGTGACGGCCTGGAGGGGCATAAGTGAAAAGCCCGTCATGAGGTCGAAGTTTAGTCGGACCAGGCGAAAGATGCCGTATTTAGATGTTCCCTTTTCACGCTGGGAGTGCTGTACCTCGATTTCTGCCGGGTTCATCGCGAATTTCTGTGCCAGCGCAGGGATGAAAGTGGTGGTTTCCGGGCAACTGTTTATCAGGTTCACGACCCTCCGGTTGTATGCCCGGAACATGCACCCGTAATCGTGAAGCTTGAGCCCTGTAATGCGGTTGGTGGCGATGTTTGCCAGCCGGGACACGATCTTCCGGAAAAAGGGGTCGCGCCTGGCCTTTCGGATGGTTCCGACCACGTCGTGACCTTCCTCGACGGCGTGTATCAATCGAGGGATCTCTTCCGGCGGGTTCTGGAGGTCAGCGTCCATGGTGATGACCGTTTCTCCCCGGGAAAGGGAAAAACCAGCGACAATGGCCATATGCTGCCCGAAGTTCCCGTTGAAGTCGATGACCCGGACCTTGTCGGGGTGTTTGTCGAGACAGGAAAGCAAAAGAGCGAGAGACCTGTCCCTGCTGCCATCATTGATGAAAAGGACTTCCCAGTGGGAGTCCAGTTTTTCCATAACGGGGAACAGCCTGTCGAAAAGGCCGGGAAGGGATTCTTCCTCGTTGAAGACGGGGATAACGACGGAAATGTCGACGGGGGCCGGTTCATGGAGAGCTTTCATGAATTTGTGACCTTCCTTGCGGCATCGATGACGTCAGCAACATCTGCGTCGCTCATGGCGGGGAAAAGTGGAATCGTAACGATTCGGTCTCCTACGAATTCGGCCTCCGGGAAGTCCCCTCGCTTCCAGTTGTATTTCTCTTTGAAAAAACTGAACAGGTGGACCGGCTTGTAGTGCAGTGCTGTGCCGATGTTCAACCGGCGCATTCGGGACATGAAATCATCCCGGGTGAAGCCGAGGGTGTCGATGTCCACCAGTGGTGTGAAAATATGCCAGGAATGGGTGTCTTCCGGTTCCACTTCCGGAGGGAGGATGATCCCCCGGCAGTCTGCAAGCTTTCTCGTGTATGTGGCTGCGATCTCTTTCCGACGGGCGTTGAATCCTTCGAGGCGAGGCAGTTGTTCGTTCCCGATGGCCGCCTGGATGTCGAGCATGTTGTATTTCAGACCGGCAAAAAAAATGTCGTAATGGGGTGTTCCTGATACGGCGTAACGGTTCCAGGCACCCTTGCTCATGCCGTGCTGGCGAAGCATTGCCACCTTTTCCGCGGCCGTCTCTTCTGAGGTGCACACCATCCCGCCCTCTCCGGTGGTGATGTTTTTCGTGGGATGGAAGCTGAAGACTGTCGCGTGTCCTTGTCCCTTGGCCGCTCCAACCAGTTTCCCGTGGGATCGGGCGCCGAGGGCATGGGCCGCGTCCTCGATGACGATGAGGCCGTGACGGCCGGCAATTGATTCGATGGCTTCCATGTCGCAGGGCCTTCCTGCGAAATGCACGGGGATGACTGCTTTTGTCCGTGGTGTTACAGCCCTTTCAAGCTTTTCCGGGTCGATGTTGAAAGTCCTGCGGTCGATATCGGCAAGAACTGGCGTTGCGCCCGTCATGATGATGGTGTTGATCGTGGCGGCGAAGGTCATGGGCGTGGTGACCACCTCGTCACCCTGTCCTATACCGAAGGCGATGAGAGCCAGGTGGAGTCCCGCCGTGCCGGAGTTGACAGCCAGGGCATAAGGAGAACCTACAAAGGCGCCGAAGGTCTCTTCGAAGCGTTGGGTCTTCGGGCCGGTGGTCAGCCAGCCTGACCGTATCGAATCGGCTACATCGGCAATAGCGTCTTCGCCGATTTGTGGACGGGCGAAGGGCAGAAACTCTTTTCTCATTCTTCGGCCTCGCTTTCACGGTTTGTGACGACCAGCCGTTTCGGTGTTTCGGCCAGCACGGTCAGGGGGTGCCCGTTCATTTTTTCGAAATCAACGACATGATCCTTGCGGAGGATGAGCAGGACCCTTTCGGGGGATTGCCAGTATCTTCCCATGAAGTCTTCCAGGTCAAGGAACCATTCCGCATTGTCCTCCCGGAGGGCTCCGAAGGCAAGCTCGCCCATGTATTCCACGAGGACGATCCTTCGCTCGAGATAAAATGAAAGCCCCTGATCGTATTCCTTGAACTGGGCGATCACGTCCTCGGGATGAATGTGGGCCGCCAGAACCTCGACGAGATCCCTTGAAGAGAGAAGGTCGTCATAGAGCCGGAAACTGTGTTTCCAGCCTCCGATATGGACAAGGGCGAAGATGCAGAAAACGGCGATGACCTTTTTCGGCCGACCCTTGGCGTAAAAATACCATGACGTGCCTATAAGGGCCAGGAGAACGGCCGAGACGGGAGCCGCATAGGGGAGAAGAGCGATCCCGTACTTGTCGTCGACAAAGGGGTAGGCAGCCAGGGCGAGAGCGAAGGGAAGCATGATCGCCGTCCCGACGGCGAGGCTTCTGCCGAGGGCCTTCCGGCCTTTTGGATCTGTCAGATCGTCAAGCGCCATGCCGGTGAGGATGGCAAGGGGAGGAAAGGCAGGAACGATGTACGGGACAAGCTTGGAACCGGATAGGGAGAAAAAGAGGAAGACCACAGCGAACCACAGCAGCAGGAAGAATGCACTTCCGTTGTTTTCGGAGCGGTTTTCTTTTGAAAAGGCACTGTGGAAGGCCCGCGGCAGAAACCCCGTCCAGGGTATGAACCCGACAATCAGGATGGGAATGAACCACCACCAGGGTTCAAAGCGCCCGTGTATCGTGGTGGTGTACCTGAGGAAATGTTCCTGGATAAAGAAAAAGTAGAAGAAATCCGGATTCCGGAGACTCACAAGCAGGAACCAGGGAAGGGAAAGAAGAAAAAAGAGGGTGATGCCCGGAAGGTATAATGACTCGGGTATTGTCCTCCACCGTTTTGTGAGCACGACCCACCAGAAGATGATGCCCGCCGGGAGAATGATCCCGATCAGGCCCTTGGTCAGTGTGGCCAGGGCCATGCCGGTATAAAAAAGCAGGAAGTACCTTTTGTTCTTTCGAAGACCGAACCAGAATCCGGCCATCGAAAGGGTCATGAAGAAAGAAAGGGTCATGTCTGTGATGTTGATCTGTCCTATGACGAAATAGAGCAGGCTGGTTCCCAGGATCCAGCCTGAAAGTAGGCCAGCACGTGCACCTTTCATGTCGCAGGCAAGCCGGTATGTCAAGGCAATGCCGGCCAAGGCCAGCAATGCGGGCCACAGCCGTGCGGCAAACTCGTTCTGTCCCAGCAGGGCAAAGGATGAGGCCGTGAGCCAGTAATGGAGGGCTGGTTTTTCGAAATAGGCTACGTAATTCAGGTGAGGCGTGACGAAATCGCCGCTTTCAAGCATTTCCCGGGGTATTTCGGAATAGCGCCCCTCGTCAGGTCCAAGCAACCCGTAGCTCCCCAAAGCAAAAAGATAGAAAGTCGCCATTACGGTAAGGAGAATCGAGAGGTTTTTCCTGTTCGGCGAAAACACGTTCATACCTCCGGGCAGAAGAGAAAATGTCATGGCCAGTGACCATGGAGTGAAAGCTTGGATTATTATAGCGGTAAAGAATGGTAATTTCTACAGAATCGGAGGCCAAGTTAATGGACAGACTAGGAATGATACTGGTCGCTTTGTCTGCGGTGTTTAACGCGTCAGCCAGCAGTATGATGAAAATCGGGTTCGGGCATCAGCAGGACCTCCTGGACAGGGGGTTCTGGCAGGCTGTGTTGTGCATTGTCACAAACCCATGGGCTGTCATCGGTGTATTAAGCTTCGGCGTCTCCTTTATGTTCATGAGCGCCGCGCTCACCCGGGTGGACCTTTCCGTGGCCTATCCCGTCATGTCCGGTCTTGTTTTTCTGCTGGTTCTCGCAGTCTCCGTATTTTTCTTTTCCGAGGCCGTTACGGTAGCAAGGTTTATGGGCATTCTGCTGATCCTTTCAGGTGTCTTTGTCATTAGCCATTAGGCGGGGTGGGGGGGTGTCAGTAAACGGAGATTTCCCGGTTTTGGAGCCTGCAAAGGCATTCTCCATTGATTTTGAAACCGGTTTGACGTAACGGGCCGTATTTGATATATAAGATATCTGATATATCAAAGGGTGTGGCTTCATTGCAGGAGACAGGAATCCTTTCGGTAAAGTCGTTGCGGGAGCAGGTTTATGATTACCTGCGCAAGAAGCTTGACTCAGGAGAGCTTTCGCCCGGTTCCTTTCTTCATCTCAACGAAATGAGCGAAAGGCTGGGAATCAGCAAGACCCCGCTGAGGGAGGCGCTGATCCAGCTTGAGATCGAAGGCTTTGTCACCTTTTATCCGCGGAGGGGCATACAGGTCAACATTTTATCCGAAGAAGACATCCGGCATTCCTACGAAATCATCGGGGCCCTTGAAGCCGCGGTGATCCTCTCGAATTTCGGGAAATTCGGTGAATCCGAAATCAATCGGCTGGAAGAGGAAAACAGGCTCATGCGTGAGGCCCTGGACAGGGACGACTTCGACAGCTTCTACAAACACAATATTTCATTTCATAACGTTTACCTCGACCTTTCCGACAACCAGCCCCTGGTCAAAACGGTGATGAACCTCAAGCACCGGCTTTATGATTTTCCGAGACGCAAGGGGTTTGTCAAAGAGTGGGAAGTCATTTCTACAGGTGAACACCAGCAGTTCATAGAGCACGTCAGAAACGGTGACCCCAAAGCGGCGGCGGAGTTTATCCGCGATGTGCACTGGTCTTTCGATGTGCAGGAGAGGTTTATCCGGCGGTATTACGTGGAAGCAGTCAATTCCGGACTGTTTCCCTGAAATAAGCCGGCGACAGGAGGCCTTTCGTGACGACCGGCAAAATTTTCGATATCAAGCGCTATTCCATACATGACGGACCCGGGATCAGGACCTCTGTCTTTTTCAAGGGGTGCCCCCTGCGGTGCTGGTGGTGCCATAATCCCGAAAGCCAGTCCGCTGAGTCCGTGGTCCTCTACAGGCCTGACAGGTGCATCGGGTGCGGGGTCTGTGAACAGGCCTGTCCCGAGGGAGCTATCCGTCTCACCCAAAAAGGGTACACGGCGGACCCGAAACTCTGCCGGTCCCACGGAGCATGTGCCGAAGTCTGCCCTTCAGGAGCGAGGGAACTTGTGGGGCGGACCGTTGACACACCGCAGGTGATGAAGGAGATCGAAAAGGATCGCCTCTTTTTCGACGAGTCGGGAGGAGGTGTTACCTTTAGCGGCGGAGAGCCCCTGATGCAGCCTGCCTTTCTTGAAGAACTGCTCAGGGAGTGCCGCCGGGTGGACATTCACACCGCAGTGGATACGACGGGATACGCTGAACCGGGAATCGTCAGGGCTGCAGCGGCCTTTACGAACCTTTTCCTTTACGATGTCAAGTTCATTGACCCGAAAAAACATCTCAAATATACCGGTGTGTCCAATGAGCTGATACTGGAGAACCTGAAGATGCTGTCAGAAGAAGGAGCGCGGATTTCGATACGGGTTCCGGTGATCCCCGGCATCAACGACGATGAAGAGGAAACGGGTGCCATCGCCGAATTCGTTTCAAACCTCCCGGGTGTCATCGAGCTCGCCCTGCTCCCCTACCACGGGACGGCACGCCAGAAATACGCACGTCTCGGGATGGAATATCTTTTGGGGGATCTCGAAGAGCCGCGGGAAGAAGATATAAAGACCCTGGCCGTTTTTTTCAGCGGCAAGGGTCTGAATGTCAGGATAGGGGGATGAATCATGAACGAGAGGATCCAGCGGCTGAGGCAGGAAAGTTTTGAGGCACCCGTAACGCTTGACCACGAACGGGCGGAGATAATGACCGATTTTTACCGGGAAAACATCGGCAAGTACTCCACGCCGGTAATGCGGGCCATGGCGTTTAAGGACCTCTGCGCGAAAAAAACCATCTACATAGGCAAAGACGAGCTTATCGTAGGGGAACGTGGGCCCAGGCCAAAGTGCGTTTCCACCTATCCGGAACTGACCTGTCATTCGCTGGAGGATCTGGATGTCCTGGACACGCGTGACAATAATCCCTACAGGGTTTCTGAGGAATGCAGGAAAGTCTACGAGGAAAAGGTCATTCCCTTCTGGCGCGGCCGGACCATGCGGGACAAGATTTTCCAGGACCTTGATGACCAGTGGAAGGAGGCCTATGCTGCGGGTATCTTTACGGAGTTCATGGAGCAGCGGGCGCCCGGCCATACGACTCTGGATGGGAAGTTCTACACCAAGGGCATCGAGGATTTTAAAAGGGATATCGATGAGTCCTTAGCTTCTCTTGATTTTCTTCACGACCCCGAAGCGATGGAAAAACGCGAGGAGCTCAAGGGCATGCGTATCGCCTGCGACGCCGTGATTCTCTTCGCCGAGCGGCATGCAGGGCTTGCCGAACAAATGGCAGAAAAAGAGGAGAACCCGCAGCGGAAAGAGGAACTCAGGCGGATCGCCTCGGTCTGCCGGTGGGTTCCCCGCAACGCCCCGAGAAATTTCCGGGAAGCGCTGCAGATGTACTGGTTCATGCACCTGGGGACCATTACCGAGCTCAACGGTTGGGATGCCATGAACCC
>JBNGCT010000024.1:0-17529 GCA_049974965.1 Thermovirgaceae bacterium | reverse complement strand
TGTCCCACCAGCTACCGACGGATGCCGGCTGTTCCGCGCCCTGTGAAAACATTCCCGCTCTGGAGCCCTGCCGCGCCTGCGCTTGTCTTCTCTCTCTCATCATGAATCCTCCCCTGTTTTCCGGTGTGTTTCCTGAAGCACGCCTTTCATGCCGGCCTTTTTCCAGGCCCCGGGGAAATAAAAAAGCCGGGATCCTTTGAAGGATCCCGGCTCCTGGCCCGAAGGTATGCGGCGTCTACGTGACGGCCGCCCCAGGAGGGGACCCACACGGAATAAGTACAAGAATAATAATGGCGAGAAGCTGAAGCACCGTGCACCCCTCCTTTTTTACTGTGCCGACAGCCTGCTACAGGTCTTGCCGGAAGATTTTCAAGGTATTTTACGACAGTGAAGAACGACTGTCAAAATGTGTACATTATACATATCTCCCAGTCTTTGTTTCGAAATTGCGGCCGTCTGCTAAGATAGAGGAAAATAGGCCGCTGAAACTTCGGGAGAGGTGACCATTTATGAGGTATATTTTCCTGGCGGCTCTTGCAGCCGCCTTGATGCCGGCGGCGCCGGCAGCAGCGGAAAGGTGGCATGAAATGATGCCCTGGAGATGGATGGGGCCGTGGATGTGGATTTTCTGGATCCTCGTTATCGCGTTCATTATCTTTTTCCTGGCCAGGCGGGCTGAAACGCCGGAGGCCGGGCTGGAAGAACCCGTGGAAATCCTTCGCCGAAGGCTGGCGAAAGGGGAAATAACCGAAGAGGAGTTCGACCGGCTGAAGAAAAAGATCCAAACGTAGGGACGAAAAAAGAATCGGAAGGGTTTTGACGGAAAGGAGCGCATCTTGAGGCGATCGATTCAGGTTTTCGAGAACTCGGGGTTGCTCATGGAAACACTGGCGGGAGAATGCGCTTCACTGCTTGCCGGAGGGGGGTCAGCTGTTTTCGGCGGGGGGGTCATCCCTTTTGCCGTGTGCGGAACACTGGCGAATCGTGCCAACCTCCCCTGGCGCATGATCCAGGTTTTTCCCGCCGATGAAGCCTTTTTGCCAAAAGGGCATCCGGACAGGAACGAAACGCGGCTCCGGCAGCTTTTATCGAGGAGGTCATGCCTGGTCCAGTCCTTTCCGACGGGCCTCGACCCGGAGAGGGCGGCCCGGGAGATGCAGAAATACGTCCGTCACGTCATTCCTTTCGATGTTGTGATCCTCGAACTCGGCGCCGGTGGGCGGATGGGTTCTCTCACTCCGGGGTCGCCGGTGCTCGAGTCACAGGAACTGGTCGACATCCAGAAAGGGTCAGGAAGAAACGATCCCGGCAGGCTCGTCCTGACGCCCAGAGCCCTGAGCGCTTCAGAGAAGCTCGTTCTCTGCGCGACGGGACCGGGTGCCGCCGAACCGCTTCGGGACCTTGCAGGAGGAGCGGAGCTCCCTCCGTCGATCCTGCATCCGCTCCAGCCTGTGGCCATTTACGCCGACGGGGAGGCGGCGGAGGGACTGAACCTTTAGGGAGTCCGCATGATGCCGCCCGTATGCCCCCGAAGGGCCTCCTCGAAGGTTGTCCTCCCGATGTAATGGATCGCACCGATGCCAAGGGAGCGGGCCCTTCGAACGTGCTCAAAGGTGTCGTCCACAAAAAGGGTTTCACCCGGTTCGACTTTGAGGCGGTCGAGAAGGCTCTGGTAGGCCGTGTTCTCGAACTTGCTCATGCCGCAGTCATAGCTGTTCTGCACCATATCAAAAAAACCGTAAAAGGGGTTTCGGCGGTTCAATTCATCCAGCCAGTTGGTCTGGTCGCTCAGAATGGCGGTCAGAAAGCCCGTCGCCCGGAGGGACTGGACATGCTCCAGCATCCAGGGCCTGATGACGAAGCGCTGGAGGATTTCCTTCCGGAGAGCGTCATCGGGGAGGGCTATTCCCGTTTCCCTCCTGAAAGCTTCCCAGAAGGCTTCTTCGGGTTCCTTGCCGGTAAGATAGCCCGTTTCGTGAACAAGGCGCCTGCCGGTCTCGAAGGTCCTTTCAGGGTCGAGTCCATTGTCCCGCCCGATCGCCCTGAGGCCCAGACTGAACCCTTCTTCTGCAAGGACCCCGCCGAAGTCGAAGATGACTGCGTGCAAGGGGTTCCGTTTATATCCCGTGTCCAAGGGGCTCACTCCTTTTTGGGGCTGTTTCAAATATAGCGCACCCTGAAGCTGCGTGGTATAAGTATCCCGGGTGAAAACGGGCGATGACGTCCGGGGCGGTTTTGCCGGGAGGCCTGTGAAGATGACGGATAAAGGCAAACAGACTGGCGATGTGTCGAAAACCCTGCATTACAGGTGGGTCGTATGGGGCGTCATGTCGATGGCGTAGATGGTTGTCTTTTTTCACCGCCTCGCGGCGGGCGTCGTCAGGGATGACCTCATCGCGGCCTTCGACCTTTCCTCCACGGCCTTCGGCCACCTGGTCTCAACCTATTCCTATGCTTACCTGATCATGCAAATCCCCGTGGGGCTGCTCGCCGATTCCCTGGGGGCCAGGCTGACGGTCACTTTCGGCATGGCTGTTGCAGGGGCGGGGTCGCTTCTTTTCGGCTACGCGCCGAATGTCTTCTGGGTATTCGTCGGCCGTTTCGCCGTCGGGATAGGCGTCTCGACGGTGTTCGTCTGCATCCTGAAGGTCCTGTCACGATGGTATCGGGAAAACGAGTTCGCCACAATGTCGGGTCTGACCAATTCCATCGGGAACCTTGGAGGCTTCCTGGCCCAGACACCGCTGGCCCTCCTGGTGGCTGCTGTAACCTGGCGTCACACCTTCGGGGCCATCGGGCTCCTGTCTTTTTTTCTGGCCGTCTCCTGTTACCTTTTCATACGCAACAGGCCGGAATCCATGGGGCTTCCTTCCCTGGGGCCGGCCTCAGAAGACCAGGAGTTGCCTGCGGCGGACCTCTTCGGCGGCATCCTGGAAATTCTCCGGTACCGCCCTATGTGGCCGGGGCTTGTTTTCATCCCCCTTTTCATGGGTGCCTCGCTGGCTTTGACCGGCGCCTGGGGTGTCCCCTTCCTGATGGATGTGTACGGCATGGAGTCCGGGGCGGCGTCAGGCATTGTTTCTGCGGCGGTGATCGGGGCGATTCTCGGCGGGCTTTTCCTCGGAAGGATTTCCGACCGTCTCGGGCGGCGGAAACCGCCCATGATCACGGCGGGAATATTCTACGTCCTCTGCTGGGGCGTCATGGTTTTTCTGACCTCCCGGCAGGTACCCCCGGTCGTGCTGGTCGCGCTCTTTTTTTGTCTGGGCTTTTCGTCAATGTCCTTCGTCATTTCCCTGGCGATCACCAAGGAAATCAATCATCCGGAAAAAACCGGCGTCGCCATATCGATCCAGAACATGACGACGTTCATGGGGATAGCCATTTTCCCTCCGGTCATGGGAGCCGTCATCGACATGTCCGCGGGGCTCCCCGACTGGATGGCCTACCGGAGGGCTTTTTTGATCTGCCTTGCTGCAGCCGTCATCGGTCTGGGGCTGGCGCTTTGCATGAAGGAGACCCGGTGCCGGAACGTCTATGGAGACCTTCGACGGCAAAAAAAATGACAGGCTTGCCTGGGAATTTTCAGTGGCCTGATAGGTGAAGGTCCTTCCTTCAAAGGGTTCCGGTTCGAGGCGGCTTCTTATGACGATCTTGTCATCCTCCTGGATGATCCTGTCCAGGGTGAGTGGGAAGGGAAATTCGTTCAGATCGATAATGGGCTGGATCCGTGAGACGGCCCGCTCGGCGAGGCCGTCGGGGACATTGACCCTGTTGACATGAATGGTGTAGTCGTCGAGCCAGATTTCCCGTCCATGACGGATGGCGAACCGGCCCTCGATTTCCAGGAGGATGTCGAGCGTAAAAATGAACTCAGCCAGGTAATATCCCCTGGCGTAGATCCCCCCGTTGCGGAAGTCCAGGCAGAGGTCGTGCCAGTGCTCGTCATCGTCTCCGATCTGCTTGACCAGGAGTGCGCGATTGACATCTTCTTCCATGACCCTGGTCACGGCTTTGACGGCGAGCATTTCCTCCACGTCAGGCCCCTTTTCGTCCCACGTCCCGGGAGGTGTGAAAGTTACCTCGAAGGCGTCTATCTTGAGGCTGTCTATGCGGACCCCGTCCATTTCGCATCCGGTGAGATCAAGATAAATCCGGCGCACGCGGCCTTTTTCGTCGGGTCCCCCCTCGAGGATCATTTTGGCCGATTCCGGTTTCAGGCCTGAGACAAAGGCTTCAAAGAGCCTTTCACCTGGATCGATCGTCGCGGTTTCCACCGGAGCTGAAAAAGCCGGATCTGAAACCGTCGTGGCGATGATGAAGAACAAAATCACCCAAAAGGGAATGCCCTTTGAACACATGTCCGTACCCCCGGATCCGGAAAAATTGTGCCTCTATCGATGCTGCATTGATAATACCATCAACATCCTGTCGGCAAACCGTAAAAATACGCGGTCTCCATGATAGACTCGCTTTATGAAAAATGAGGATTTCCCCTTCAGGTCCAATAACGAGCTTCACAAGCGTGCCGCCCGCCTGGCATCCAAAGGTGAGACGCCCGCCACGCGTCGTGGCTGGCGCGAACTTGCGGAGGAGGCGGCGGCAAGGGGGGACTGGGTACTGTCGGAATATGCCTACAAACGGGGATTGGGGCTGCGGGCGCTGTGGTGAAAGACGCCTCTCCTTCCGGCAGCCCGCAGATCCTGTACCGGGCGGCACAGGGGGAACTGGTAAGGGGGAGGTTTCTGTGCCGGCCGAACCGTTTTGTCGTAATCTGCGAAACCAACGAAGGAAAAATCCGGGCCTACCTGCCGAATCCGGGCAGGCTCCGGGAACTGCTCCTTCCGGGGAGCATGACCCTCCTGGAAAAGGCATCATCCGGCCGAAAACGGAGTACGTCCTATACCGCCGTTGCCGTAGAAACGGCCAGGGGTCCCGTGATGCTCCATACCCACCGGGCCAATGATGCCGCTGAATGCCTGCTGCGGGAAGGCCTCGTGCCCGGATGGGAGGACCTGTCGGTCCTCCGCCGTGAGGCGGCCTTCGGGGGAAGCCGCTTTGATTTCCTCCTGGATGGCCCCGAGGGGCCTGTCCCGGCGGAAGTCAAATCCTGCACCCTTTTCGGAAAGAGAATAGCCATGT
This sequence comes from Thermovirgaceae bacterium, assembly GCA_049974965.1. GTDB lineage: Bacteria > Synergistota > Synergistia > Synergistales > Thermovirgaceae > UBA1876. The sequence goes on along the minus strand of JBNGCT010000024.1, from coordinate 12,387 downwards.
TCCCCGATGCGCCTTCCGAACGTGCCAGGCGACATGTCCGCCACCTGGCGGAACTGGGGAAAACGGGACCGAAGCCCAAATTGCTGTTTCTTGTCCAGTCGGAGCGGATGGAATCCTTCTTGCCCGATTTTCATACCGACTTCGAGTTTTCAAAAGCCCTTTTCGAATCCCGAAACAATATTGACATCAAGGCCGTGGGCGTCGGGTGGGACGAATCCCTCTCGATGGGCGCGCAGGTGTCGGAGCTCGAGATCCCCTGGCCGCTGTATGAAAGAAACGGGCTCGACGTCGGAAGCTACCTTCTTGTTCTCAGGCTCGACGAAAGACGTCGCATCGCCGCAGGCGCCCTGGAGGAAAGGGATTTCGCCGCCGGCTACTACTGCTATGCCGGGTCCGCCGCGAAAAACCTGGAGGCCCGGATGCAGCGGCATCTCCGGCGCCGGAAGAAATTTCACTGGCACGTCGATTACCTGAGAGAGCATTGCGATGTGGAGGCCTGCCTGCCGGTCAGGTCGGCGGATTCTCTCGAATGCGGCCTTGCCCGTGCCGTCGCCGCCGTTGCAGACGGATCGGTACCCCGTTTCGGCTCCTCGGGCTGCCCTTGCCTTTCACACCTTTTTTATTTTTCTTCCAATCCCCTGAAAAACCCGATGTTTATCGACCTCCTCATGGATTTTCGTATCGATCGGCTGTCCCGATAACAGCCGGCATCGGACAGAATGAGAGGTTGACGTTTGTTGATAATGTGGTAATATTGACACATTAGCAAACAGGAGGAACAGGCATGACACTTTCAGAGAAAAAGGTTCAGATTTTCAAGGCCCTGGCGCATACGGTGAGGCTTTCCATCGTGGAAAGGCTAGCCGGCGGGGGGCGGTGTGTCTGTGAAATTGCGGAGTGGTTCGATTGCGACAGGACCACCATCAGCAAGCACCTTTCCATTCTGAAGAACGCCGGAGTCATCACCGACCGCAAGGAAGGCCTGAACGTACAGTATTCGCTCCACGCCACATGCCTTATCCCCCTTCTCGAATGCCTCGAGACCACCTTGCGGGATGATGTCCGGAAGGAATACGAAAGCTGCTGCGGCCTGGAAAAGGCTGTGACATCGGGAGGAGAAGACAATGCATAAGATCCAGATCCTGGGCACAGGCTGTCCGAAGTGCAAGAAGCTGGCAGAGACGGCGGAAAAAGCCGCCCAACAGGTCGGCCTTGAATACGAAATCGACAAGGTAACCGACATTAACCAGATCATGGATTTCGGCGTTGTGATAACGCCAGGACTGGCTCTGGACGGGAAAGTCCTGTTTACAGGGAAAGTGCCTTCCGTTGAAGATGTATCGGAAGAGTTGAAAAAAGCCGCCTGCAAATAGGCGGGCCTTTTAAGGGAGATTCAAACGCGTTGAGCGACAGAAAGAAACTCCTCTGGCTGGCGGTTGCCTTTGCCGTGTTCTACTATATGCCCGCCGAAAGCCTGCGGGTCCGTTCAGCAGCCGTAGAGGCGGTGGCCATGCTGCACGAATACGCGAGGGAGCATGTCCTGCTGTGCCTGGTGCCGGCCTTTTTTATCGCTGGTGCCATCAGCGTTTTCGTGAGCGCCCAGTCGGTCATGAAGTACCTGGGCGGTCAGGCCCACAAGGCGGTGGCCTATCCTGTAGCGGCTGTTTCGGGCACCGTTCTCGCCGTCTGTTCCTGCACGGTTTTGCCGCTTTTTGCAGGAATTTACAAACGGGGAGCAGGGCTCGGGCCGGCGACGGCCTTCCTGTATTCCGGCCCCGCCATTAACGTTCTGGCCATCATCCTCACGGCAAGGGTTCTGGGCGTGCAGCTTGGAATCGCCAGGGCCGTGGGTGCCATCGTTTTCAGTGTCCTGATCGGGCTCGCCATGTCGCTTTTGTTCAACCGTGAGGAAACCGAACGGCAGGAAGGCTTCGCCGGAATGGTTCATGAAAGTGACGACGAAAGGCCCCTTTGGCAGACGGTCTGGCATATGGCCTCCATGGTGGTTTTTCTGGTCTTCGCCAACTGGGCGGCTCCAGGGGAATCCACGGGCCTTTGGGCAACCCTGTACGGCATCAAGTGGTACGTGGCGGGGGCCGCTTTCCTGAGTGTGGTTTTTTCGACCATCAGCTGGTTCGACAGGGAAAAGAGACAATCCTGGCTCGAATCGACGAAAAGCTATGCCCTGCAGGTCATGCCGCTTTTGTTCGCAGGGGTGCTTGTCGCCGGATTCCTTCTGGGACGCCCCGGCGAGGAGGCGCTCATTCCTTCCAGGTTCGTTGCCTCACTGGTGGGTGGAAACAGTTTCTTTGCCAACCTTTTCGCCTCGGTGGCGGGTGCATTCATGTACTTCGCGACGCTGACGGAAGTGCCAATACTGCAGGGGCTTGTCGGGGCCGGCATGGGGCAGGGCCCCACCCTGGCCCTCCTTCTGGCGGGTCCCGCCCTGTCACTGCCGAACATGCTGGTCATACGCGGAGTCCTGGGGACGAGAAAGACGATGGCATACGTGGGTCTCGTGGTGGTCATGTCCACGGCGGCGGGCATGGTTTACGGCATCTTTGCCGGGTAACGGCACGGAGATGGAAAGAAGGCTGACGGGAATGCGAAGAAAAATGAAGGTGCTGTTTCTGTGCACGGGGAACTCCTGTCGGAGCCAGATGGCCGAGGGGTGGGCCAAGATGCTCAAAAAAGACGTGATAGAGGCCCGGTCTGCGGGGACGAAACCGTCCGGCGTCAACCCGCAGGCCGTCCGGGTCATGGCCGAGGCGGGAGTGGACATTTCGGGGCAGCGAAGCACCCATGTGGAAGAATACCTCCACGAACACTTCGACGTGATCATTACCCTTTGTGGCGACGCAAGGGACACCTGCCCCGTGTTTCCCGGTGACGTCAGGGTGATCCATCACGGCTTCGATGATCCGGCCCGCGCTGAGGGTCCCGAGGATGAAGTCCTCGAGGTCTTCAGACGTGTCCGGGGCGAGATCAGGGAATTTGTCGCCGCCATGCCGGACAACCTGGAAGCCTGAAGGACGGGGGGATCAAATGGATTCCGTCAGGGTGACATCACATTTTTGGCTGGAACAGCTCCGAAGCAGGGAAAGGGATTTTCGCATAGAGATTCGCACCAACATAGTAGGCTGATGAATGGCCTACAAGGGCCCGGCGGGCCTTCCGGAAGCTCCCTGTGAAAAGGACGCTGGCATGTATCATGTTTTTCACGTCGCCGGCGATCACCTGAAATGCTGGATCCACGTGGAAGCCTTGAAAGCCTTCCATGAACAGGGGGCTCTTGCTGACGGTTCATACCTGTTCTTTGTGGAAGGAGCAGGGAGATTGCGTCTTTTTTTTGAAAATGATCTCCCGGTCAAGGAAGAAAGCCGGAAAGAAGAGTTAAAAACGTGAAGGAGGAATCGGCCCATGGGTTTTCTGGAAAAGTGGTACCCGGAGTTTACGGAAAAACTCGACGAAATCGATGCCCTCAGGGAAGAAAAGGACATTCTCGATGAGAAAACCTACCAGTTCATATGCCTGGCCCTGGCCATAAGAGGGCGCTCCGCTCCATGTGTCAAAAAACATTTTCTCGGAGCCCTCGAGGCCGGAGCCACCATGCAGGAAGTGTCCCATGTGGTGGCCCTGACCATGAGGGAAGCCGCCGGGAATGACGATTGCTGGGTTCACGACGTTATCGGCGACGAAAGGGAATTGATGAAGCAGGCGTCTTCGGACTGCTGCTGCAAAGGGTAGCGATGGACCGTTCCTGTAAAAGAGCGTCCGCCTTCGGGCGGGCGCTCTTTTGTGTGCAGCCTCCCGCTCCAGGTGATATCCTGTTGGATACAAGACAGGGGGCGATCTCGTTGGTGGTGGAACCAGGCAGCAGGAAAGCGGTACTCCTGGCGGACGGGGCCATGTTCGTGGCAGCCGTTTTCTGGGGGTCTGGATTCGGGGCCACCAACTGGCTTTTGGGTTTCATGTCGCCCCTTTGGCTTCTGGCCGTTCGTTTTGCGGCAAGCGCCGCCATCCTCTGGGTTGTCTTCAGGAAAAGGGTGATGCAGCTCAAGCGGAAGGACCTTGTCCTCGGCGTCTTGCTCGGCGGTCTTCTGGCCGCTGCTTTTGTGGCCCACATTTTGGGTCTGCTTTTTACAACCCCCGGCAAACAGTCGTTCATCGCCGGCAGCAACGTCGTGATGGTTCCCTTTTTGTACGCCCTTTTCTATCGGAGAATGCCCTCGGTGATCGCGACGGCGGGGGCCGTCCTCACGACGGCGGGACTGCTTGTCATGGCCTTCACGCCCGGGATGGCCTTCAACGTGGGCGACGCCCTCTCCCTGCTTCTGGCTTTCGGGATTTCCCTCCATGTTCTTGCCGTGGGAAATTTGAGCAGGCGCATGGATCCAGTGGCTCTGACGGTGGTCCAGATGGCCTCCGCCGGGGTGCTTTTGACCGTTTCGGCCGCCCTGTTCGAGCCGCTGCCCTTTTTCAGGGGTGTGCCGCCGATGGCCTGGGGCGGAATCCTCTACGTGGTCCTTTTTGTGACGGTCATTCCCTTTCTCATTCAGACCGTCGCGCAGCGCTACAGTCCCGAGACCCACGCGGCCATCCTGCTTTCACTGGAAAGCCCTGCGGGATACGTCTTCGCCGTATTGATCGGACAGGAAATCCTGAACGCCCAGATTGTGCTGGGGGGGCTGATCATCCTCTGTGGAGTGTTCCTGGCCGAGACGGAGACCTTTTTGAGGAAGCGGCTGCGCGGGCCTTCCCTGGGCGGTTCCGTCATCGAGCTTGAACAGCAGGGAAAAACTCCCTGGCGACAAGACAGCCGGCGGAGTGAAGACCGGTGAAGCGAATCAAGAAACTCCTGCCCAAGCTGATCATTGCCAATTTCGGGATCATGGCCTTCAGCCAGATCTACTTTTTGCTCCCCCTGTATCTCGAATGGGTGGGGGTTCGTGGTCCGGAGACAGTGGGCTGGATTCTCGGCGCCTTTTTTGCGGCAAGCACCCTTCCGCGTCCGTTTCTGGCGCAAGTTGTGGAGCGTTTCCCCCTTCGGAAGGTCCTGGCCGCCGCTGCGGCCCTGGGGGCCGCCGGAAGTGTGGGGCTTGCCCTTTCGGGTGCCAGTGTTCCCCTTCTTGTGTTCTGGAGGGTGGTTGGTGGATTGGCGTTCGGTCTATTCCTGGTGGCCCTGACTACCTACCAGACCATGGTCATTCCCGATGAGGTCAGGGGCGGCGCCTTTGCGCTCATTGCCGTTGGAGCCATGGCGCCCTTCGTCATTTCACTTCCCATGGGTGACTGGTTCCTGCACTCCGGGCACTTTACCGTTTTCATATGGATGGGACCGTTGCTCGCTGTCCTTTGCGGCGTTATCGCCTTTATGTTGCGGCCCGCCAAGGGGTCTTCAGGCACATCTTCCGGGCAGAAATGGGGAACATGGATGGATCTTTTCCGTTTGCGGCCCATGCAGGTGCTTCTCGTGTCGACGACCTTGTACGGCCTTACCGACGCTGCCATTCTCTCCGTTACGCCTCTCGCCATGGACAGGGGGCTCATTCCCTCGGCCTTCATGTCATCTTTCGGAGTGGCGGCGCTTTTCATACGGATCGTGGGTTTCAGGATTCTCGATCTCTTCCCCAGATACGGTACCGCTGCCGTGGTGATCGCCGTCAACGCTGCAGCTCTTTTTGGAACGTCCTTCGCCGAGACGAACCTGGTCTTCGCCTTTTGGGGTGTGTTGTACGGGATCGGCGTGGGTATCGGATTTCCCCTGTATCTTGCGCTCATCGGTGATGCGGCCCCCCAGGCCTTGAGGCCCAAGGCCACGGCGCTGGTCTGGTTCATCCTCGACGGATGTTTTTTCGTTACGCCCGTCATTATGGGGTACATTACATCGATCATTGGCGTGCCGTGGGCTTTCCGGCTTTTGCCGGGTCTTCTCTTTTTTACCGCACCCTTTTTGTACTGGTTCCTTTGGAGACCCTTGCTCGAAGCAAACAAAGGGGGCTCACCGCGATGAGCCCCCCTAGTCCTGTTTTCGGTTATTTCGCCTGCCAGGACCCGCTGCTGGTGACGTAATCGCTCCCGCCCGACCAGGTACCTGACAGGACTCCCTTGTTGTAGCTTCCCTGCAGCGTTCCCATCACCGGTTCGTATACGTTGTGCGTTTCTCCTTCGTATTTCATGTTTCCCGCGGCCTCGCCCGACCATCTTGCGGAAAGCGTCCCGGTCTGCGGGTCAAAGGAGCCGGAAATTTGTGCCGAAAAGGCGACATTCTGGTTGGGGTCGGTATAATTGCCCACGAGCAAGCCGGTCAGGGAGGTTCCCTTGATAGCCAAATGAATTTCACCAGAAACACCTTCGGCTGAAAAACCCCCTTTGTACCCCCCGGTTGCGTCGATTTTTCTCTTGTGCACCGAGCTTACGCGATCCGCGCCGAGGAGCTTCCCATTGCCGTAAAAGGAAAAGGCCAGGCCCTTCACGTCGCCCATGGCCAGGGCCGTGAAGGAAATGCTCTCACCCGGTGCGATGGTGGAAAAGGACGGGCTCGTCCCCCAGCCAACGCCGCCGTCGTTGTAGGGTGACGTGGGGTCGATGGAACAGGAAAAGCCCGTGACGGGTGCGTTCGAGAGGTTGGTCACGGTGACGGCGAAGACCGTCTGGTCGTCCCCCGCCGAGGGGGCGATGTCCCAGGCCAGAACCTTTTTCGGTTTCTGGGCGGGTTCCGGCTTGCTTTCAGGTTGCTCCTGGGGTTTCGTTTCCACGACCACCACATCATCGGGCCTGGGGGCAGAGGGTTTTTCAGGCTCGCTTTCAGGTGTCTCGGCCTGGGCTTGCTGTTTTTCCTCTTCCAGGGTGGCCATTTCCGCTTCAAGCTCCGCCTCGATGTCGGCCTCCTCCTCGGCTTTTTCCTTCGCGGCTTCCTCGGCTTCTGCCTGCTCCGCAGCTTCCTGTTCTGCCCTGGCAATTTCCTGCTCCCTGGCGATTTCGGCGGCCACTTCGGCCTCGATCCGGATCTCCCGCTGGAGGTTGTCGTAGGTGCGGTCTTTACCCTCGAGGCCGTATTCGTCGCAAAGGCGTTCGAAGTTTCCCTTGGCCAGGATCATTTCAACGGCCACGTCATAGGCCTCGTCGGCGTTGCGTGCATACCCTTCCTTGATGAGGTACGTCTCGAGGTACCGGTATTCCGCGGCCATGGTGGCCTGGAAGAATTCGTCCCTTTTGGCCTCCGCGGGCGTTTTGGGCCAACTCTCCACGGGGCCCACCGTCTCGAGCATGGTGGTGTAGATCTTTTCGAAGTTCTTTTGGCCCACCCACTTGGCGGCGGCGTCACCGGCCATCTTGCCCAGGTTTGCGATGGCGATGACCTGGCCGATGGCGGGGGCGGTGTAGCCGATCATCTTGCCCGCCGTAAACTCGCCGAGCTTGTTGGTGGCCCCGGCGAAGTCGCCTTCAAGCACCGCCTTGCCGATGGCCGCCAGTTCCCGGGCGTCACCGGCGAGGCCCAAAGCCTGCGGAGAGCTTCCCGTCAACCCCGTAATGAAGTTGTTGGCCGCAGCGACAGGATCGGGAGCGATTTCTCCATCAAGGGGTTTCGCCGATGCCGGTAGGGGAGCCAGAAAAACCATTGCCGCGAGGATCAGGAAGGAGAACTTCAGATATCTCATGGTATGCGTCACGCACCTATCCGTTGATTTGCTTCCGGAGCTGGTCGGCCAGCGGGCTTCCAAGCTTTTCGAGGATCCGAAGCTTCTCCCTGGCCCCTTCCATGTCGCCTCTGACGGCCGAAATCAGTCCCAGGCCGAAATGGGCCTCCGGTGAATCAGGCATGAGTTCCAGGGCTTTTTGGTAGGAGGCTTCGGCGGCACTGATATCTTCGGCGCCGAGCGAAGCGAGTCCCAGGCTGTTCCAGGCTGCGACCAGTCCCGGCTCGAGCTCGGTGGCCTTTCGGGCCGCCACGACGGCGTCGACGTAATCTTCGCTCCTGAGCAGGCACTGGGAAAGGTTGTTCCAGGCATAGGCGTAGTCGGGATCAAGTTCCGTCGCCTTTCTGAAGGCCTGGGTTGCCTCGGGCATCTGGCCGAGTCTCCAGCGTGCGACGCCCAGGTTGTACCATCCGAGGGCGAGGTTCGGCTGTCTCTTGAGCAGCATTTCGTAGGTCTTTGCCTGCCCTTTCCAGTCTCCCAGGCTGCCCATGGCGGCTCCGAGATTGAAGAGAGAGGAATCCAGATCGGGTTTCAGCTCCAGGGCTTTCCTGTAGTGGCGGATAGCTTCCTCGTAACGTTTCATACTTCCCAGGACTACTCCTGCGCGGTGCCAGGCGTCGGGAAACTCGGGAGCCAGCTTGTTGACCATCTGGAAATGCTCCAGTGCCTTTTCTTCATTCCCGAGTTTTTCCCATGCGCTGCCGAGGTTGTAATGGAGGGCAGGGTTTTTGGGGTCCACGTCGAGTCCCTTTTGCAGGACCTCGACGGCATCTCGTGGCCTTCCCAGGTCGTTCAGGACGCTCCCCAGGTTCACATAGGCACCTGAATAATCCGGCCGCAGCCGGATCGCTGCCCGGAAGGCTTCTTCGGCCTGCTGGAGCATTTCCAGGTGCTGGTATGCCACCCCGAGGTTGTAGTGAGCCGCCGCCGATTCGGGATCGGCCTTGACGGCCAGCCTGAAGGCCGCTGCGGCCTTTTCGAAGTTCCCTTCCCCGATGGCGGCTTCTCCGTGCTTGATGTATGTATCGGCCGGGGAGGCGGAAGCTGCACTGGAAAAAAGGGCAATGACAAAAAGAAACAGAAGCGTGCATGTGAGGGCCTTTCTGAAAGACAAGAAAAATCGCCTTCTTTCGATAAAATTACCCCTTGTCGCAGGTGATGTTTCGGCAGGTGTGGACAACAACGTGGATCGACGAATCAGGCCAGGCCATTACTGCCGGTGTTGTGATAGCATAAACTGTTAACGGGCGCAAGAAAACGTTCTTTTGTGAAAGCTGCTATGATGCAATTATAAATGTCTGTGACGGCTGAAACAAAACAGGGAGGAACCATGGATCAGTTGTACGGCTTTTTAAGTTTCCGTACCTTTGTCAGCCCCGGCATCCTCAAGATCGCCTACTTCACGGGGGCTTTCGTTGTACCCGTGCTGGTTTGGTGCCTCCTGCGAGAAGCAGGGCGGAAACACCCGAAGCTTCTGGGAATGCCCGTGGCCAAAGGGTACGAGGCCCTGACCCCAAAGGGGAAACTCCGCCTGGTTGCCTTTTTCGTCATTCTCGCCTTCGTAACGGAGGTCCTCTGGCGTATGGTCATCGAATACCTGATCGCATACCTCCAGATGCGGGATGCGCTGCTCTTTTTGATGGAGAAATAGTTTCACTTTCGGCAAAACCGGCAGAAGAAGAAACGGGGCGCCTTCTTCAGAAGGCGCCCCGTTTCTTCCAGCGCGCAGAACTCTCAATGTCATTGATAATGTTGCATGAGCGTTTCCGCTTTCAGCAGGGCCGAAAAGGCTTTCCCCCTCGAGGTGAGCATGGACCGGTAGAAAGACTTGTAGCCGCCCGGCAGGGTGTCGAACTGGAGTATCCAGTTCTCCTCCCAGTCGAAATTGGCGGGTATCTGGCTTTCGTTGAAGGATGCCCGTTTTGGCCCGTCCGGGACATGGCCCTTAGAAAGATCGTCTTCGAGGGCCCTGACGGCGAAAAGACTGCTGCCCGCAGCTGAGACGAAGTGGCTTTTCGCTTCCCTCAGTTTCGCCCCGGCCTTTTCCGGAAGAAAGGGCGGAATATTTGTGGCGATCATCCTGTTTTTCGCCGACTGGAAGGTCTCGAAGGCGTCATCGAATATGGCTTCCCTTTCATCATTTATCCCTTCGAGATATGAAATCCTGACAATGCCGTTCGCCCTTTTCCATGCGTTTTCACAGGTTTCCCAGGCTTCCAGAAGAGTGGTCCGTGTCTGGTCGAAAGCGGTCCGGTCCCTGAACTCGAGGGCCTGTTTCGCCCGGATGAGTCGGACATTGCTCGACCGTTCCACCTTGAGAAGGATGGATCCCCCCGTGCCCTGAAGTCCGGCCAGACGTTGCTGCAGGACCTCGGGAGAGGTTCCGGCCACGGGCCGGAAATCGGCTTCCCTGATGATGTCGTCGGTCATGAGCCCCGAGGCGTCCGCGAGGGAGCCTTCCTCCACGGCGACAACCCGGAAGCCTTTCGGGTGTTCCTCGAGGAGAATACCGCCCTCGTAGCCCCAGGACGGCGAAAGCGGCGAAAGGAAAAGAACCGCTGCGAGAGCGAGAAACAGACTGCATTTCGTAAAAGTTCCTGCTGGATCCTTCATTCTATCATCCCCCTGCCCCGGAACTTTCTTGGCTGTTTCCAACAGTATACCCCGAAAGAGAAAACCGGGGAGAGCCCGTCGGCTTCATCAGGAAGGAACTGCTTCCCAGTCGGGCAAATCACCCCAGGAAAGTCGACCGCCGACGAAAGTCATGACGGGCCGTACTTCGGGCAGTTTTTCCACGGGTGTTTCAAAAAGGTTCCGGTCAAGGAGCACCAGGTCGGCCCTGTTGCCTTGCCTGATCAATCCGGAGCGCCCTTCACCTATAGCCCGCCAGGGGTTGACCGTATAAAGCGTCAGGGCCTGGCGAAGATCCAGTTTCTGTTCAGGCAGCCATCCTCCGGGCGGGTTGCCTTCATCGTCGACCCGTGCCAGAGCGGCCCATATGCCCCGCCAGGGGTTCGTCGGTTCCACCGGGGTATCGCTCGAGGCCGTCAAAAGAATTCCTTTTTCAAGCATGCTTTTCCAGGCGTAGGCCCATCCCAGGCGTCCTGTTCCGATTCGGGGTTCCGTGATGTGGATGTCACTGGGCACAAAGACGGGCTGAACGTCACAGACGATGCCCAGTAGGGCGAGACGGTCCATCTGGTCCGGCCTGCAGATCTGGGCGTGAACCAGCCGGTGACGGAGTCCCCCCGGCAAGGGGGGGAGACCTTCAAGGCTTTGGGCGGCCTGGATGAACTGGTCGATGGCGGCGTCTCCGATGGCGTGCACCTGGGACTGAAGGCCCCGCTTGTGCGCGTCGGCCAGCTTTTTCCGGAAGTCTTCTTCATCCATGTTGAGAATTCCGCGTGTGGAAGGCTCGTCCACGTAGGGGAAAGACATGGCGGCCGTCCGCCCTCCCAGGGATCCGTCGAGAAAGAATTTCACCCCTCCGTAGGCAAGCCATTCGTCGCCGTCCCCGGAGACGTTCCACCCCGGTATGACTTCGTCGGCGTACAGCCGGACCCGCAGGGGGAGGGCTCCCCGTGCGGCAAGCTTCCGGTAGGCCTCAATGTTTTCTTCGAGTCCATAGGAAGCGGCGCTGCATGTATGCACCGTTGTAATCCCTTCCGCGGCGAGGCCGGCCATGGTCTCGCGAAGTGAACCCTCTTCCGCCCCGCTTCTGTACATCGTCTTTTTCATTGCTTCCGCAACCGGTTTGGCCGCATCCTCCAGAAGCGTTCCGGTCATGTTTCCCCTTCCGTCCCTCATGACGCCCTGGCCTGGCATGTCTGTGGAGAGTCCGGCGGCCTCCAGAGCCCTCGAATTGACCACATGAACATGGGCGCAGATTCTGAGCAGAAGCACCGGGTTGGGTATTCCCAGGCCGTCCAGCTCTTCCATGGTAGGGAGCCTGCCGTCGGGCCAGGCGGCATTGTTGAAGCCGACGCCGTAGATCCATTCGCCCGGGCGTGTTTCCGCGGCTCTCTGACGGACCAGTTCCAGGAGATGCTCGCGAGAACGGGCTTTGTGCAGGGAGAGGGCGGCCTGCTGCCGTGCCAGGGCCGTCAGGTGGAGGTGGGAATCCGTAAGGCCCGGGACGACGGAGGCGCCCTGTGCGTCAACCCGGAATGCTCCGGAGGCGCCCGGAAGGGAGGAGACTTCCTCGGGACTTCCGACGGCGGCAATGATCCCGTTTTCGATAAGAACGGCCCCGGCGGAGGGGCGGGAAAGATCCCCTGTCCAGACCGAAGCCCCGGAAATGAGCAGTTTGCGATTTTTCATGACACACCTCCAGAAATTGTAGGGCAGCAACATCATATCCTATCGCGGCGTTGTGAAAAACCCCGATAATTTCCAAATAGAGAAAAACTTAATAAATATAGATATATATTTGCAAATAAGAGGATGATATTGACAAATCACGGTTTTTCGGTAAAGTGTTCTACAAACAATTTGTTATATTGGTGCTTTTCGGTTTCTTGCGACAAACCGGCGGGTTGAGCCGCCTTGAAAAGGAGAGTGGCCTTCATGGGTGATTACCGGAATATTTCCCTGTGGCGCGACGTGACGGAGACGGAATGGAACGACTGGAATTGGCAGATGGCGAACCGGATCACCACGGTGGAGGATTTGCGTCAGGTGATCAACA
>JBNGCT010000023.1:0-17961 GCA_049974965.1 Thermovirgaceae bacterium | reverse complement strand
TTTCCAGGCTTTCACGCCCAAATTCGTCAAGAAGTACGCCAACGTGGCCGAAATCGAGACCAACGCCTTCAAGGAGTATATTGCGGACGTCAAGGAAGGCAGGTTCCCGACGGACGAGTATTGCTACCACATTCTTTCCGACCGGGAAGAAGAATACTACAAGATGCTCAAGGAATTCGAGTAAAAGGCGACACTCTGCGGCGAGAAGCGGCAGGGCTTTCGTGAAACCCCGTCGCTTCTTCGGTTCTTCTGCATTGTGAATTCAAGCACTCCTGCAAACAAAAAGGCCGGGCGGAAAACCGCCCGGCCTTTTGTGCGAAGTTCTGCTTTTAACCGGCTCCTGAAAACTAGAACAGGTTGATGATGTGCCCCTCGTCGTCCACGTCGATGGCCTCGGCGGCGGGCTTTTTGGGCAGGCCCGGCATGGTCATGATGGACCCGCAGATGGGCACGATGAAACCCGCCCCCGCCGACAGACGGACCTCGCGGACGGCGACCCGGAAACCCCTCGGGCGACCCTTCTTCGACGGGTCATCGGTCAGCGACATCTGGGTCTTCGCCATGCACACCGGCAGTTTCCCGTAGCCTCTTTCCTCGAGCTCCGCGATGGTCTTCGCCGCCGCATCGGTGTAATCCACCCCGTCGGCGCCATAGACGTCCTTGGCGATGGTCTCGATCTTCTCCCGGATCGGAAGCTCCAGCCGGTACAGCGGATGGTACCCGTTTCCCCCCTGCTCGATGGCTTCCAGCACGGCTCCGGCCAGATCATGCCCGCCGGCTCCGCCCTTTTCCCACACTTCCGACAGCGCGATCCGCGCACCGTGACGCTCCGCCGCCTCGTGCACCGCCTCGATCTCCGCTTCCGTGTCGGAGGTGAACCGGTTCAAGGCCACCACCACGGGAACACCGAAACGCGACAGGATGTCGATGTGGGCCTCCAGGTTCTCCGCCCCCTTTTTGAGGGCCTCCAGGTTCTCACGGTTCAGCTCCCCCTTGGCCACACCACCGTGCATCTTCAGCGCCCGGACGGTGGTCACCAGCACCACCGCGTCGGGGTGGAAACCGGCATGGCGGCTGACGATGTCGAGGAATTTCTCCGCGCCCAGGTCGGAGGCAAACCCCGCCTCCACCACGGCGTAGTCCGTCAGCTTCAGGGCCATCTTCGTCGCGGTGATGGAGTTGGTCCCGTGGGCGATGTTCGCGAAGGGACCCCCGTGCACAAAGGCCGGAACGTGCTCGATGGTCTGCACCAGGTTCGGGTTCAGGGCCTCTTTCAAAAGCGCCGCCATGGCACCGTGGGCCTTGAGGTCCGACGCGGTGACGGCCCCGCCTCCCGTGGTGTAGCCCACCACGATCCGACCCAGACGGTCCTTGAGGTCCTTGAGGTCTTTCGACAGGCACAGGATGGCCATGACTTCCGAGGAGACGCTGATGTCAAACCCGCTCTCCCGGGGAACACCGTGGGGCTTCCCGCCAAGACCGATCACCGTGTTCCGAAGCGCTCGGTCGTTCATGTCGAGCACCCGCCGCCAGGTGATCCGGCGCGCGTCGAGACCGAGCTCGTTCCCCTGCTGAAGGTGGTTGTCGATCATGGCCGACAGCAGGTTGTGGGCCGTGCTCACCGCGTGGATGTCACCGGTGAAGTGAAGGTTGATGTCCTCCATGGGAAGCACCTGGCTGTACCCGCCTCCGGCGGCTCCCCCCTTGATCCCGAAGCACGGGCCCAATGACGGCTCCCGAAGACACAGCATCGCCTTTTTCCCCTTCTGAACCAGCGCCTGGGTCAGGCCGATGGTCGTCGTCGTCTTCCCCTCCCCGGCCGGCGTCGGCGTCGTGGCCGTCACCAGCACCAGCTTCCCCTCGGGGCGCCCCGACAGCTCGTCGAAGTATTTCAGGTCCACCTTCGCCTTCGTGTGACCGTACGGAATGAGGTGCTCTTCCGGTATCCCCAGCTTCTTCGCTATCTCCACGATGGGCTCCATCTTCGCTCTCTGCGCTATCTCAATGTCCGACAGCATGACTTTCACTCTCCCTTGACGAAGTTCGGCAGATTTGACATTGTGTTATAGCCTTTCAAATGAATCCGGGCCGTTTCCTCGAAAACCCGAAGACGCTGAACATATTATCACTAGATGGGACTTGCGACCATGGCCCGTCTTCGGCTTTCAGGGGACATGGGACAGGAGATTTGAGACTCCCGGACACTTTCCGGAAAGGTTGGAATTCCAGGCCCTGCTGCTCTGGACACACCATATATCTAGTATTATTGTAAATCTTGTTACCATATATATAGTGAACCTGCCTGAGAAAAGGAGCGGTCTCATCATGCAAAACACCGGGCGAACCGGACACACCGCGAAAGCTCTTTCGGAAAATTCCCTGAGAGTCCTGCGGGAACGGTACCTCGTCAAGGACAAGACAGGAAAACTCATCGAAACACCGGAGGAAATGTTCCAACGTGTCGCTTCAGCCGTTGCGGGGGCGGAAGGAGCTGGTCCCGACGATCCATTGGTGACGGCCTTCCGCGACATGATGACCCGCCTGGATTTTCTGCCAAACAGCCCCACCCTCATGAACGCAGGACGCAAGGGGGGGCAGCTCGCCGCCTGTTTCGTGCTCCCCGTGGAAGACAGCATGGAGGGCATTTTCGATGCCCTCAAATACATGGCCCTCATACACAAGTCTGGAGGAGGCACGGGGTACAACTTCAGCAAACTCCGCCCAGGCGGGGATATCGTCTCGAGCACCAACGGCGTGGCCTCGGGCCCGATCTCCTTCATGAGCATGTTCGACCAGGCAACGGAAGTGGTCATGCAGGGCGGCATGCGGCGGGGAGCCAACATGGGGATCCTCAACGCCGATCACCCCGACGTCTTCAATTTCATCAGGGCCAAGACGGAAGAAGGAAAGCTCAAGAACTTCAACATCTCCATAGGGGCCACGGAACCTTTCATGAAGGCGGTCACAAACGATGATGACTGGGACCTGGTAAACCCCCGGGACGGGGAGATCATCAAGTCCGTGAAGGCGAAAGACCTCTTTGACCTCATCTGCGAAATGGCATGGAAGACGGGCGACCCGGGCATGATCTTCCTTGACAGGATCGAAAAGACGAACCCGACGCCCCACCTCGGCCGCATCGATGCGACCAACCCCTGCGTTCCGGCCGACACCTTTGTCATGACCGACTCCGGCCCACGCCTGGTCAGGGACCTCATCGGCAGGAAAGTCACCCTCATCATCGACGGAAAACCTTTCGAAACCACCGAAGAGGGTTTCTTCAGGACGGGAGAGAAACCGTTGTTTTCTGTCACAACCAGGGAAGGGTATTCCTTCCGGTCTACGGGGGACCACCCGGTTCTGCGGGTCACAAAGAAGACGCGGTACACCGTGGAAAAAGAATGGACCAATGCCTGTGACCTCAAGCCCGGGGACGAGATCATGTTGCACGACCACAGGAATTTCGCCGGCTGGGACGGCCTGTACGGAGAAAAAGAGGGCTACCTGACGGGACTTCTGGCAGGAGACGGAACACTCAAGTCCGACAAGGCCGTCCTTTCCGTTTGGCCTCATGAAAAAGCCTGCGGAGACGGGACGGAAGCCATCATGGAGCGGGCTCTCGAGGCCGCCGAGTCCATGCCCCACAGGAGTGATTTCCGGGGCTGGTGGAAGGTTTCGGGAAGAAATGAATACCGCATGAGCCTCGCATCCCTTCGGGAACTCGCCTTCTCCCTGGGCATGAAGCCCGGCGACAAGGTCATCACACCCTGTCTGGAAACCAGGACGTCCTCGCAGTTCGCCCGCGGCTTCCTGCAGGGATTCTTCGACGCCGACGGCTCCGTCCAGGGTTCCCGGCAAAAGGGCGTTTCCATCCGCCTTGCGCAAAGCGACCTCGACAGGCTGCAGGCCGTCCAGAGGATGCTCGCCCGCTTCGGAATCGCCGGCGTCATCTATGAAAACAGGCGGCCGTCGAAAACCACACAACTTCCCGACGGCAAGAACGGAACCGGATCCTACCGGACCCGGCCGCAGCATGAACTTGTCATATCCAGGGACAACGTCCGGGTCTTCGCCGAACGAATCGGCTTCTGTGACTCGGCCAAGAACGCCAGGCTCCTTTCGCTTCTGGCGGCATACAACAGGACGCCCAACCGTGAACGCTTCACGGCCACGGTGAAGTCCGTAACGCCAGCGGGGACGAAAGAGGTTTACGACGTGCAGGTTCCCGGCGTAAACGCTTTCGACGCCAACGGCGTCGTGGTTCACAACTGCGGCGAACAGCCCCTGCTTCCCTACGAGGCATGCAACCTGGGAAGCATCAACCTCTCCAACATGGTCGCCGAAAGCGGGATTGACTGGGAGAGACTTGCGGAAACGACCAGGCTGGCGGTCCGGTTCCTGGACAACGTCATCGACGTGAATGAATACCCCCTTCCCCAGATCGAGGAGACGGTCATGAAAACCCGCAAGATCGGCCTCGGGATCATGGGCTGGGCGGACCTGCTCTTTCAGCTCCGGATACCCTACGATTCGCAAGAAGCCCTCGAACTCGCCGAAAAAGTCATGTCCTTCATCAATGAAACGGGACGCGGGGAAAGCCTGGAACTTGCCAAAGTCAGGGGCCCCTACCCCGCGGACCGTGGTACGGGGCTCCGGAACGCCACCATTACGACCATCGCCCCGACGGGCTCCATCTCGATGATCGCCGACTGCTCCTCGGGCATCGAGCCCGTCTTCGCCCTGGAGTTCACCAAGGAAGTCCTGGAGGGCAAGCGTTTCACCTACGTCAACCCCTACTATGAGCAGGCCCTGGAGGACGGACTTGAGCAGGAGATCATCGACAGGATCTTCAAGACGGCCCACGACATTGCCCCCGAATGGCATGTCCGCATGCAGGCGGCTTTCCAGAAATCCGTCGACAACGCCGTCAGCAAGACCATCAACCTGCCCAACAAGGCCACCGTCGAGGAAGTGAGGGAGGCCTACCTCCTCGCATGGGAGACGGGATGCAAGGGCATCACCGTCTTCCGTGACGGCTGCCGCTCCGAGCAGGTGCTTTACACGGAGCGCCCGGTGCAGCAGAAGCTTCCCATCCCCCAGGGTACGGAAGGTCCCAGGCCCATCGAGCGCCCCTTCGTCCTGACGGGGAAAACGGCCAAGATCCCGACCAGTTACGGGAACCTCTACCTCACCGTCAACGAGGCCAACGGACGGCCTCTCGAGGTATTCACCACCATGGGCAAATCCGGGCACGAAACGATGGCCTTCACGGAAGCCATCGGCCGGATGATCTCCCTGGCTTTGCGTAGCGGGGTCAGGATCCACCACATCATCAAGCAGATGAAGGGCATCGGCGGCTCGCAACCCGTCTGGCACGAGGACAGCGTCATCATGTCCGTGCCCGACGCCATCGCCTTCGGGCTGACACACCTGGGATACCTCGACATGGAAGAGAAGGAAGTTATGGAAAGCATGGAGGAAACGGACATGTGCCCCGTCTGCGGCGCCTCCATGACCCGCATGGAAGGCTGCATCACCTGCACCGCCTGCGGGTTCTCGAGGTGCTAGCAGGCCGCCGGCTTCGCCGGGAAATGCAAAAACCCCCTCATGAAGAACGAAACAGGGGCCGCCTTCAGGCGGCCCCTGTTTCGTTTATCCCGCACGTTTTCAGGCGGTTCTACCTCTTTCCGAGGACGTCCCTTATCCGTCCCAGCTGGTCCCTGCAGGCCAGGCCGAAAATCAGGCTGTCCAGGCTGTAGGCGATATAGCGGAAACCTTCCTCGATGCGCTGCAGGGCCTCTTCGACGGAGGTTACAAAGACGCCGGCGGGTTTTTTCGCCTTCGTCGTTATGGAAAGGGCCTTCGCCACGGCTTCCTTCATGTCGGGATGCATGATCTGTCCCGGAATCCCCAGTGACTGCGACAGGTCGTAAGGCCCCACGAAAATCATGTCGATGCCCTCCACTGCGGCGATCTCCTCGAGCCGGCCGAGTCCTTGCACATTTTCACAGTGGACGATGACCATGTTGTCCCGGTTCGCCGCCTCGAGGGCTTCACCGAGGGGCCTGAGCCCGTATTCCAGAGCCCTCGGCACGGCGACCCCCCGCATCCCCTCGGGGTGATACCGTGCGGCCTTCGTCACCATCCCGGCCGTCTGCCGGTCATTCACCTGGGGCACGTGGACCGCCTGCGCCCCCACATCCAGCACCCGCAGGATATCCGTCGGTTTCGCCTCGGTGACCCGGACTACAGGCGTCATGCCCGACAGTTCCGCCGTTCGGATCATGTGTTGGATCGACTCGGGATTCATGGGCCCGTGTTCCGTGTCGATCACGCAAAAATCGAAGCCCGCAAGCCCCATGATCTCCACCAGGTCCGGGCAGTTCAGTCCCACGAAGGGCCCGACCACGACCTCTCCCCGGGCAAGCTTTTCCTTCATCCTGTTTGCCATGGGTACCCCTCTTTCTTTATCGGCTTTCTGGAAACTCCGGAATGGATTCTACACATCGAAGACAAACCCTTTTTCCCGGAAGAGCCTCGAACAGGCATCCGCAACCTCCGGGTCATAGAGAAGGCCCTTTTTGCTTTCGATTTCCTCCAGGGCGGCGTCAATACCCAGTGACGGCCGGTAGGGGCGGTAGGACGCCATGGCCTCGACCACGTCGGCCACACCGAGGATGCGTGCCTCGAGAAGAATGTCTCTGTCTTTCAGTCCCCTCGGGTAGCCCGACCCGTCGAGCCGCTCGTGGTGCTGGTAAATCATTTCGGCCAGCGGCCAGCCCGTCTGCACATCCTTGAGGATCTCATACCCCTGCTGCGGGTGCTGCCTGACCAGTTCCATTTCTATCGGAGAAAGTTTCCCGGGACGGCTCAAAACCTCGGCGGGAATGGAAATCTTGCCGATATCGTGAATCGCCCCCGCCATGGCGACCCTGTCGGCCCTTTCCTCGTCAAGACCCATTTCAAGGGCAACCGCCCTGGAGAGCTCCGCGACTTTTTTCTGGTGTCCCGCCGTGTAAGGGTCCCGTCGTTCGACCAGGTCCGCGAGGACGCCGATCATTCTTTCAAGGGCCTCACGGAGCTCCTGTTCAGATTGTTTTCTCGCCGTGATGTCCTGAAAACACCCCAAAACCCGGACAATCCGACCCGAGGAATCCCGCTCGGGAACACCGGCGGTTCTCACCCAGACCCTTCTGCCCTTTCCGGTGATGATCTGCATTTCCTCATCATAGGGAATGCCTTCCCTCGCACACTGTTCAAAGACCCGGGTGATTTTCGGCTTGTATTCCTGGGCATAAAAGGCAATGCCTTCATCCACTGAGGGAGCATACCCCGGAGGCATGTCATGGATGGCCGCCACTTCATCGGACCAGTAGACACGGTTTCTGAGAAGGTCGACGCTCCAGCCTCCCAGGTGGGCCAAATGGCCCGCAAGCCGCATCAGGGACTCGCTCTTTCTCAGGGCTTCTTCGGCCTGTTTGCGGGTGGAGATATCGTGATAGACGGCGTACACCGCCGTGACATTCCCGTCTGCGATGATGGGGATGCCGAAAAGAAGGACCTGCACCGGGGTTCCGTCCTTTCTGTGGCGGATCGTCTCCATGGCAAAATGCTTGCCGCCCGCGGCGCTTTCCAGGACGCCGGCGGCGTGTTCGAAGGTCTCGGAATCGGCTGAGACAAGGTCCTTCAGTATTCGACCGGCAACCTCGCCGCGTTCGTACCCGAACATTTCACAAAACCGTGCATTCGCTTCCATCACACGGCCGTCAAGATCCTCTATCACGATCGCTTCAGGAGACTGCTCGAAGAAATCCTCGTAGAAAACTTCGGGGACTTTTTCCAGGCATGACGCAGGTTTTTTCTCTTTCTCTCCGGCCATGACCATCCCTCGTTTCCTTCACGACATGATCCTGCATGCCCGATGCCAATTTACCATATGCGGAAGCGGTGCAACCAACCGTTTCACCGCTTCCGGACGACTTTGAACCGGATTCACCCTTTGCCTATCCAGACTTTCTGTACGTCTCTTTTACCGCCTCCCTGAGTTCGGCGTCAAACATCATCGCCAGGGTCATTGCGGCGAGACCCTTTGCGCCGATAATCATGGCGCGGTGGGCCTCCGGCGCGGTGGTCGCCCGGGCGAATTCCCGGGTATGGAGGTCGATGGGGCCCTCCGTAATCGAAAGGTGGGGCTGCAAGGCAGGGCAGCACCTGCTGACGTTTCCCATGTCCGAGGATCCTTCGGGGCCCGGCGCCTCCGACAGCCTGATGCCCAGTTCTTCCATGATTTTTTCCATCGCCCCTTCGGCCGGTCCGTTCCGCTTCATGGCCTCAAAACTGATTTCCGCCGTTTCCCACCGGGCTTCCGTTTCCGTTGCTAGGGCCGCCCCTCTGGCACAATTTTTTGCCTTTGCCACTACTTCATCCACCGTGGCCCGTTTCGGGGCCCGGAAGTAGAACTTCGCCGCCGCCCTGTCGGGAACGATATTCGGGGCCTCACCCCCCGCCGTGATGATCCCGTGCATCCTGACTTCGGGCGACACATGCTGCCGGAGCATGTCAACGGCGTGGAAGAAAAGCTGAAGGCCGTTGAGGGCGTTTTTCCCCGTCCAGGGCGACGCTGAGGCATGGGCGGTTCTCCCGGAAAAGACAAATTCCAGCGCGTCCACTGCCAGGCTTTCGTAAGGGACAAAGGAGACGCCGCCTGCGCAGTGAAGCATCAGGGCCAGGTCCAGTCCGTCGAAAACCCCTTTTGCGGCCATGGCCACCTTGGCCCCGTCGGTCTCCTCCGCTGGGGTCCCGATGACCTGTATTTGACCGTCAAGTTCACCCGCCGTGCCCGCGAGGGCGATCCCGGCAAGGGTCGACATGGCCCCTGAAACATTGTGACCGCAGGCGTGTCCGATGGTGGGCAACGCATCATATTCCGCAAGGAGCGCCACCTTTGCGGTGCCCTTTCCCTTCCTTGCGCGAAAGGCCGTCGGGATACCGGTGAAAGGGTACTCCACGTCGAAACCGGCCTCTTTCAAAAGTTCCACATGTTGCCTGCTGGAGTCGAACTCTTCACCTCCGGTTTCCGGGTTCGCCGCGAGATGGTCGCTCAGCGCGATCGCCCCTGGTGCAAGGCGATCAACAGCTTTGAATAGCTCTTTCTTCAGACGTTCTGTCTTGTCCTGCATTCTCACACCCCGTTTCCACAAACGAAACCATTCCCCATGACGGACCTCGGAAGCCCCGTCCCTGACATTGTATTTCCAGGCTCTCTAAAGAGAAACACCTGTATCAGGGCGGGGCGGAAACGGGATAATTTTGATGCGCTAAAGTAAAGAACCGCCCCAAACGGCCCTTTTCCCCCCGCATCTTTGCATGACCTCCTTTTTAGACGATTTCCTGTACTTTTATTATGATCCCGGCTGCAAGGCTCAAGCCCTCCGGGAAGACCGGGGGAACCCGTTTCAATGTATAGTGTTGTACCCGGGAGGGGGAAATAATGAAATCAAGACAGCAGGAAACCGTTTCACAGGAAAAGGCAAAGGAACAAGTGCAAAGGCGTGCCGCAGGATCGCCATGCTTCACATAGCCTATGCGCGGACCCTTGTCGAGGAATTCGGCCCGGAAGAAGGCAAGCGCTTCGCAAAACGGGCCATCAAGGCCTACGGCAAAATGGTCGGGGAAACAGCCCGTGAAAGGGCAAAAAACCGGGGATTGGAAAGCACCCCCGGGAATTACGTGGAAGACCTGCCCGAGTTCGGCCTTTATGAAGAACTGGAAAAAATCGAGACCGAGGAAGGCCTGATCAGGAGGTTGAAAGGTTGCGCAATGGGCAAGACCTGGCGGGAGATGGGCGAAGAGGAACTCGGCCGCATCTACTGTTACATCGACCCGGCCAAGTCCATGGCCTACAACCCGGACTGGGCGCTGGTGCACAAAACCTGCATGCCCGACGGTGACCCCCATTGCGACCTGTGCTACCGTCGGACCACCGATGAGGAAAAGTCCGATTTCCTCAAGGACGACACGGACTTCGAGAACCTGGACAAACCCTGAAGGAGGCCTGCAGTTGCCGGCCGGGCCCCACGGGAGCGCCGCCCGGCCGGCAACTGTTACAATAATACAGGAGTGTGGTTCAAACCTTTGGCGGCTCGCCTGAATGAGAACCTGAGTGTCGCCGGGAAGGGGCCGGACGGTTGTCACCGGTAATTTTCGCCCTGGGCATTACCACCCTGGCCGGCTTGGCCACGGGCGTCGGAAGCGCCATCGCCTTCTTCGCAAAACGGACGAATTACCGTTTTCTTTCCATCTCCACGGGTTTTTCCGCGGGGGTTATGTTGTACGTATCCTTTATCGAGATTTTTTACAAGGGGCAGGAGGCTTTCGTTGACGCCTACGGGAACTACTGGGGACACTGGGGCAATGTGGTGTCCTTTTTCGGGGGAATGTTGTTTATTGGCATTATAGACAATTTCGTGCCTGAAGCGGAAAACCCTCACACTGTATTCCCCGAGAAAGTGACGGCACCCCTGCATGATGAATCCATCCCCATCGAATACGGATCACTCCCTCCCGTTGGAGAAGAACAGTCAAATCTTCCCCGAGCCACCGACTTCAAGGAGGATGACCACGGGAAACTCCTTCGGATGGGGCTTTTCACCGCCCTGGCCATCGGAATCCACAACTTTCCCGAAGGGCTGGCCACATTTCTGGCGGCGCTCCAGGATCCTGGTGTCGGCATCGCCATCGCGGTAGCTATCGCCCTGCACAACATCCCTGAAGGAATCAGCGTCTCGGTACCCATCTACTATGCCACGGGCAGCCGTTCCAAGGCTTTCATTTATTCCTGCCTGAGCGGACTGGCCGAACCCATAGGGGCGCTGGTCGCCTATGGACTCATCGTTTTTTTAATTGGTCCCCAGGAAGTCATACCGCCTGCCGTGATGGGGATCATGTTCGCCGGCGTTGCGGGGATCATGGTCTACATCAGCATCGACGAACTCATTCCCACGAGTCAGGCATACGGGAGAGGCCATGACAGCATTCTCGGCCTTATCGGAGGAATGGCCGTCATGGCCCTGAGTCTGCTCCTGATGAAATGAAGCGGGCTTATTTCTCTTCTTTCAAGACCTTGTCAAAGGTTACCCTGTCCTTATACTCCTCTTTCTTCCCCCGGTTCCACTGCGAGAGGGGGGACAAAAAGCCAACCACCCTGGAATAGACTTCACACCGCGTGCGTCCCTGGTTTCTTTCGTCCTGCATGAGTTGATCTCCCTCCAAATCATTCTGAGTCCGCTCAGTCACGGATCTCGACGGTTTCCGCAAAGGACTCCATGATCTCGCGGAACCTTCCGAGTTCCTGTGGCGGATACCCTTTCCGGTTTTTCATCCGTTCCGAAAGGACTTTCCCGGATCTGAAATTCTGCAAGGCATACCACCCGGCGTGTCCACCGCTTGCGATCATCCGGCCGATGGCGAAAAGCTCCGTCTCTCCCACCAGGTCAGGCACGACTGTCGTCCGGAACTCGTATTCCACGCCTGATTCCTTGATGATGGCGATGCTTTCAGTGATCCTCCCCATTTTTCCGGCATAACCAAGGTCACGGACGTATCCCTCCGGAGACGTTTTCACGTCCATGGCGATGAAATCAAGAAGCCCGCGATCGAGGAGCGTCGCAAAGGCCTGAGGCCGTGTCCCGTTGGTATCGAGTTTGACGAGAAAGCCCAGTTCACGGATCCTTGCTGCAAAATCAACCAGGTCCGGCTGGATTGTGGGTTCGCCTCCGGTGATACAGACCCCGTCAAGCAGCCCCCGCCTTGATTCCAGGAAGGAAAAGAAGTCACCTTCCGCCAGCAGGTCATCTTGGTTGGAATCACAGGAAATCAGCTCCGGGTTGTGACAATAAGGGCAGCGGAGGTTGCATCCCTGTGTGAAGACGGTGCAGGCAACCTTTTCGGGAAAGTCGATCAACGTCGTCTTCTGCAGCCCGGCGAGTTTCACGACGAAACCCGCTCCTCTTCGGCCTCCTGCTTCCAGGCGGCCTCCCGGTCGCAGATCGGACAGAATTCGTGCTCTCCGGGAATGTAGCCGTGAATGGGGCAGATACTGAACGTCGGGGTTATGGTGTAATAAGGTAGCTCAAAGCGCTCGGCGATCCGCCTTACGAGCCTTTTGGTGCTCTCCCCCGAAGGCATCCGTTCGCCCAGGAAGCAGTGAAAAACCGTCCCGCCCGTGTAAAGGGTCTGGATCCTGTCCTGAAGCTTCAGGGCATCGAAGAGGTCATCGGTGCACCCCACCGGAAGCTGCGACGAATTGGTGTAGTAGGGATCGGCTTCCCGTTCGCGAACGGCCGATTCGTTGGCGCAGATGATCCTGTCTCCGAAAAGGTCCTTGTCGGATTTCGCGAAACGGTACGTCGTCCCCTCAGCCGGGGTGGCCTCAAGGTTGTAGAGGTTTCCCGTCTCCTCCTGGAAATCGGACATCCTCTCCCGCATGGCCGTCATGACGCGTTCCGCGAAGACAACTCCTTCGGCGTCGGTAAGGTCCCTGCCGAGGAAATTGAGGACCGCCTCGTTCATCCCGTTCAGGCCGATGGTGTTGAAATGATTGTTCCAGTACCGGCCCGAGGCTTCCTTTACGTTCCGGAGGTAAAAACGGGAATAGGGATACAGACCGTGTTCGGTAAACCGTTCCAGGATCTTGCGCTTCGTCTCGAGACTCTCTTTCGCCAGTTCCATGAGCGTAAAGACCCTGTCAAGAAAGTCCTCCTCGCCCTGTGCCAGAAAGCCGATCCGGGCCATGTTCAGCGTCACCACGCCGATGGAGCCCGTCATGGGGTTCGACCCGAAAAGACCTCCGCCGCGCTTGCGGAGCTCCCTGTTGTCCAGCCTGAGCCTGCAGCACATGCTCCTGGCGTCGCCGGGGTCCATGTCGGAATTGATGAAGTTGGAGAAATAGGGGATACCGTATTTCGCCGTCATCTCCCACAGGGGTTCCAGGGTCTTTTTCTCCCAGTCGAAATCGGAGGTGATGTTGTAGGTCGGTATCGGGAACGGAAAGACCTTCCCCGAGGCATCGCCTTCGAGCATGACTTCCGCAAAGGCCCTGTTGATCATGTCCATTTCTTCCTGGAATTCGCCGTAGGTTTTCTCCTGAAGCTTTCCGCCGACTATTGCCGGCTGGCCGGCCATCACCCGGGGAGGCACCAGGTCCATGGTGATGTTCGTAAAGGGCGTCTGAAAGCCCACCCTCGTCGGGACGTTCAGGTTGAAAATGAATTCCTGGAGCGCCTGCTTGACCTCCCTGTACGAGAGGCCGTCGTAATATACGAAGGGAGCCAGGCAGGTGTCAAAGTTGGCAAAGGCCTGCGCTCCGGCGGCCTCGCCCTGCAGGGTATAGAAAAAGTTCGTCATCTGGCCCAGGGCGGTCCTGAAGTGCCTGGCGGGGCCGCTTCCGATC
The DNA here is from genome assembly GCA_049974965.1 of Thermovirgaceae bacterium. GTDB lineage: Bacteria > Synergistota > Synergistia > Synergistales > Thermovirgaceae > UBA1876. The sequence continues at coordinate 4,511 of JBNGCT010000023.1, read as the reverse complement.
TTGGTGACTACCCCGGTGAACCCCTGCATGAGCAGATCCTGCAAATCCCATCCGCAGCAGTAAACGGAGAGGTTATTTAAATCATGGATGTGAAAATCCCCCGAAACGTGTCGCTCCCGGACCGCAGGCGAATAGATCTCGTTCAGCCAGTACTGGGCCGTCACCTCCGAGGCGATATAGTTGTTGAGTCCCTGGAGGGAAAAGCTCATGTTGCTGTTTTCGTTGACCTTCCAGTCCATCTTCTGGAGATAGGAATCCACCATCCGTGTGGCGTTGGCCAGAAGCTTTCCCGTCTCCCTGAGCTTGGCGTGCTGCTCCCGGTACAGGATATAGGCCTTGGCTATTTCGGCGTAGCCCTTTTCGATGAGGACCTTTTCGATCAAATCCTGCACCTGCTCCACCGTAGGGTAACCTTTCTCTCCATAGAAAATCTCGAGGAAGGACAAGACCTCACCGGTAATTTCCGAGGCAATGCCCTCTGCGTCCCCGTGCCCTACTGCCCTTGAAGCCTTGGCGATGGCCAGGCGGATCTTTTCCTTGTCAAAGGCGACCCGTGTGCCGTCTCGTTTTTGGATAAACCTGATGACCATGAAGACACCCTCCATAATGAAAATTCGCCCGGGCTGTGACCATATGATGGCCTCATTGTAGCACTATATATGGAGGACTCAAGCCACCAAATACACTGTATATTGTGTTCTTCTATCAACAAGAGCCCGGTCGGTGTCACACCGGCCGGGCTCTTGTTCAGTTTTCTCCATACCTGCATCCGTGAAGCTTTTTCAGTCCCTGAGGGTCGTCCCCTTCCCCTGGTCGTAACGGCTGGCGCCCTTTCCGCCGTCGCCGGTAATGCCCTCAATGATGGGGTTGTTGAGGGGCGGGCAGCCCTGGACGTAGGCACCCCTGTCCCTGAGATGACGGGTGCAGATCCCGACAAGGACGGTATTTTCCTTCGTCGCGCCTTGCGGAAGGTCCTCCTCTTTCAATGGACCGGCGACGATGACCTTGCCTTCCAGGGCTCTCTCGGTGCCGTGCTTTTTCATGTCCAGCAGGGCGCTGATGACGCTGTTGCGGCACCCCGTGCAGGCCCCTTCGTCGAAGAGAAGTTCAAAGGGGGGCAGCCCTTCCAGGCTTGTCTCGCTGGAGCGTTTGAACCGCTGCGCCACTTCGTCGATCCGTGCATCGCCCACAATGCGTATCCGCTCCAGGTCCATCTCCCCAACACCCCGGGCTGCAGCCCTGGCGGTGATCATCACTTCCGAAGGATCGTACCCCATGATTTTCCCTGCAACGGCATCGGCGGCGACGAGATCCTTCGAGGCCAGGACCAGGTCCATCTGCTTCGGTGTGCCGAAGATGGGCCCCATCCCCTCCTGGCATATCGTCCCGTCCATCACGGTCAGGCGTGGCTTGAGGGCCGTCATGAGGTCCACCACACCCTCCAGGAGACCTTCCCTGTGAAAGGCCTTCTTGGTGGAATCATCGATAAGGCCCTTGAGGTTTTTCATGCTGAGAGTGACTTCCGTCTGATCGTGAGTCTTCATGACGGGGACACTGATGATCGCATCGGCCTTGCGCACAAGATCCCATGAAGGCAGTTCGCCAAAGACGACATACCCTTCGGGGACAGGGATGATTTCCCGCGTGCAGGATTTGAGATCCACCACTTCGTAGCCCGACTCGCGCAGGCGACCATACCCCGTCGCTTCCATGACCTCTTCGGTATCCACCCCTGCGGCGGCCGATTCGGCGATGACTGGCCTGGCGCCTCGCTCTATGACGAGATCCGCCACGGCTTTGGACACTTCCCAGCGCGTGGCCGTACCATTATCGGAAGGAGGGGTCCTCACCAGATTCGGTTTGACCAGGACAAGGTCCCCTCTGGAAACAATGCCTTCAAGCCCCCCAAGCTCTTCCACGGCCCTTTTGACGGCCTCGATTATTCCCTTTTCGTCATCTTTTTGAACCCGGATGATCGATACGGTACTCACTGAAAAATTCCTCCCTCGTTCCGGCTATCTCCCGCCGGCTGCAGGTTGCTCTTTCACCCCGAAGATGACACGGGCAAAGAAGGCAAGGGCCGTCGCCAGAGTCACAAGGGCGACGAAAAGATAGAGAAACCCTGTCTCGGGACGTCCGGAAACAATTCCGACAAAACGCTGGAAAGGCGGGGCTGTGAACTGTCCGACGTAGATCATGGCGCTCAAGAGGGCGGTAGCCTTCACGGATTCCCCCGGCGTGGTGCGCTCCGTAGCCTTGAGAAAAAAGAGCGGGTATACGGACCGGTTGGCAAAACCGATGAGAAGCGATGCCGCAAAGACCGCCATGGATGTCGGGAACCAGGACAGGACGATAAAGCCCGCACTCATGGCAGTGAGCATGACGGGAACGAGATATCTTTTAAACACCCTCTTCGTCACCGGCAGGGCAAAACCTGAAGCAAAACCGCCGATTGTCGAAAAGGAAAGCGCTACGCCCGCCACTCTTGCATCTCCCAGGGCGTTGTTTTTCATGTGCAGGGCCAATGTCGGCGTCAGGATGAAAAATAGCACACAAAAAAGGAACATCCCCAAAGCCACGAAATACACGTTTCGCGGGAGACTTCCGCCCTTAGGCCGGGGATCCTTCACACCTGCAGCCTTTCCGGGCAAAAAGAAGGCAACCATCACCATGACCGGTACTCCCGACGCATAGAGCAAAAAGGGCAGGCGCCATGAGAAAAACGCCAGTTGTCCGGAGAGGATCAGGGCGAACATGCCGCCCAGCATGTTGAAGGAACTCGAAAGTCCCATCATCCTGGTCCGCTCCTCCCCCTCATACAGATCGGAAATCAGGGACGTCGAGAAGGGGATGACCATGCCGAGACCGACACCCATCAAGAGCCGGGAGAACAAAAGAAGCCAGATATTGTCCGCGAAGCCGCCGGCGATACCGCTGATGGAAAAAAGCGCCAGCCCGCCCAGAATGGCCTTTTTCGCCGAAAACCGCTCGGCAGCCCGACCGGCCAGAAGCAATGACGGGACAAGTGCGACGGCATGCATCACCGCCACCAGCTGGACCAGTGTGCGATCCGACGAGGCGAAAAATTCACCGATCTCTCCGAGTGCGGGAGCCACTGCACCTGTGGAAATGATCGTCAGAAGCGAGAGCGAGAGAACGGTAGGCTTGAGCATTTTGGGCCGATCCATGACAAAATCCTTTCCCTGAAACGCTTTTTTGCTTTTGGGGACTTCACGTATCGGACAATTCTATCAGAAAGGAGTGAGCCTGACGGTCCCGAAAATCACGGCGGGACGGGAAGGCCCCTCTGTCATTTACTCTACGGGGGGCTATCCGAGGCATTGTGCCTGCTTTTTTCCCTGGATCCCGATATTTTCCCGAGAAGGACCTTTTCCGCTTCCACCACAAGGGAAATGGCCACTCCAACGCCGAACATCCGGAGCCACTCCGCTACACCGATCGAAGCCGTTCCGAAAACAGACTGCATCGGGGGGAAGTACGTGAAGGGCATCTGCAGCACCAGGACCGCTGCAACGGCCACCCAGACCTGCGGCGTTGCCCGGAGCCCATTGAGCGAAAGTGACGAGTCCTTGATATAACGGCTGTTGAACAGATAGACGATTTCTCCGATGATCAGGGTGTTCACCGCCACCGTACGGGCGAACTCGTTTCCCGCGCCTCCGGCCTTGTACCATGCGAACATGCCGAAGGACCCCGCCATGAGGAGCATTGAAACATAAGAAATCCTGAAAAGCATCGAAAGCTGTACCAGGGGTTCTTTAGGCGGCCTGGGCGGTCTTTCCATGACGTCTCGCTCCCTGGGCTCGAAAGCCAGCGTCAAAGCCAGAGTTACGGCAGTCACCATGTTGACCCAAAGGACCTGCACCGGCATAAGGGGGATGACAAACCCCAGGACTATGGCCGTCACGATCACCAAAGCCTCGCCGCCGTTGGTGGGCAGCATGAAGAGGATCGTCTTTTTCAGGTTGTCGTAGACAGTCCGGCCCTCTTCGACGGCATTAACGATGGAAGCGAAGTTGTCGTCGGCCAGGACCATTTCAGCGGCCTCCTTGGCGGCCTCGGTGCCCTTCTTTCCCATGGCGATGCCGATATCCGCCTTTTTCAGTGCCGGAGCATCGTTGACGCCGTCCCCTGTCATGGCTGTGATGTACCCATGTTCCTGAAGGGCCGTAACGAGCCTGAGCTTGTGTTCCGGCGACACCCTGGCAAAAACATCGATATCCTTGACGAGAACCGCCAGTTCCTCATCGGTGGTCTTTTCGATCTCCGGCCCAGTCATGACATGCTCCCCGTCGCTGATCCCCATGCTCTTCGCTATGGCCGCCGCCGTCCGTGCGTGATCACCGGTGATCATCTTGACCTTGATCCCGGCGCTCCGGCACTCCGCCACGGCCTTCATCGCCTCGGGTCTTGGCGGATCCATGATGGCCGCGAATCCAAGGAAGGTAAAACCCTCCTGCACATCACCAAAGGAGAGTCCCTCCGCTTCC
>JBNGCT010000022.1:0-18068 GCA_049974965.1 Thermovirgaceae bacterium | reverse complement strand
CCTTTCCTTTTTTCTTTCCCGCCCCTTCGCCGCATCCGCCTGCTTCCTGCAACTCAAAATACATCCAAGCCCCGGGGCAAACACCCGGGGCTTGGTTCGTGGTGACGAAAAAGAGAGGTCTAGGATTTCTGATCGGGCAGGGGAAGGAAGCTTGTCGCCCGGGACGCCCCGAGGCGGTCGGCACCCAAAGCCCGCAGGATGCCGGCGGAGACCAGTGTGCGGATGCCTCCTGAAGCCTTGACGTGAAGGCTGTCGGAGGCCACGGTCCTCAAGAACGCCACGTCATAGAAAGTGACAGGTCCTGCGAAGCCCGTTCCGGTCTTGAGATAGTCGACGCCGGTCTGTTCGGCAATATTGACGCAAAGGAACTTTTGTCTGTCGTTCAGTAGCGGGGTTTCGATGATTATCTTGAGACACTTGCCCGATGCGGCTTCACGGAGGGCACGAAACTCCTCCCGTACGGCCTGCCTGTTTTCGTCGATAATGTCGGATATGGTGGCGACCACGTCTAGCTCTTCCGCGCCGTTTTCGATTGCCCAATTGATCTCGTTGACTTTGACTTCAAGGGGAAGGGTGCCGAGGGGAAAGGCTATGGCGGCTACGACTTTCTGGGGTTTCCCTTCAAGGTGGTTCCTGGCACAGGGTATCCACAATGGAGGCACGCAGACAGCGGCGAAGCCGTAAGCATGTGCTTCCTCACAAAGGGCTTTGATGTCCTCCTTCGTTGAAGAAGCCGATAAAAGAGTATGGTCGATGGAGTGGCGTATTTCGTCGATTCCCGGCTTTTCGTAGAATCCGGCCTCCGCCCGCGCGGCCTTGATCCCGGCTTTCTGTGCCAGCATTTCGATGTCGGTCATCTCAAATCACTCATTCCTTCAGACATTCGCAGATTTCCCTGTCCTCGCCACAACCCTCCGCGATCCTGACTTCGGTTACGGCAATCCTGCCCTGCCGGTGGAGGTACTGGATGAGACACAGGACGGATGAATCATCGATGCCTATCCGCTCGGCGATGTCCTTGATATTGAGCACATTCTGTTCTTTTGATTCTCGCAGTATTTCTCCTGCAATGATCGAGAGCCATCTTTCGAAAAGCTGCCCGAGTTCGGGTGTGGTTCCGGCGGCAAGCTGCGATGTCCTGGAAACCGATTCCACGAGACGTGCCGTCACCTTCCCGCAGGATTCGGCAATATTCAGTGCTGTGCTGTCGGAATTCATTGAAATGCTCCTTCCATTCCAGTAACTGTTTCCGGCGATTTCAGTCATGTGCTTTTTTTGATCAGCCGTCCTGTATATAACACGAATCCCCACCTTCAGACAATGTTATGATTAATGAGCAGCCCAGAACAGCTTCACGGAAGGACGGATTACATTTGAAAATCCTGCTCCTCGGTTTCGGAAATGTGGGGAGGGCTTTCTGCGAGCTTTTTGCCCAAAGGCGTCCCTGGCTTTGCTCCCGCTTTGGAATTGAAGGAGAGATCGTCGGCATCGGGACGAGAACCAGGGGATGCCTTTATGATCCGTCAGGATTGCCCCTGCAAAGGATCCTTCGACAGGAAGCCTCAACGGGCCGTCTGGACAGCGTGATGGCCCCGAAGTCCTTCAGGACCGCAGGCGACCTTTTGGAATGCGTCGAATACGATATGCTCGTGGAATGCACGACCACCAACATCTCCGAACCGAAAGCGGCTATCGGGTTCATGAGAACTGCCATTGGACGAGGGGCGGCGGTGGTCACCTCCAACAAGGGACCGCTTTTTCTCTCCTACGGGCAACTCAGGAAACTTGCAAAAAACCAGGGGGTTCCCTTTCTTTTCGAAGCCACCGTCCTGGCGGGAACACCCTTCTTCTCCTTTGTCAGGCATTGCCTTCAGGGAACCCGCATCCTCTCCTGCGAAGGTATCGTCAATGGCACCTGCAATTATATTCTGGACCTCATGGCACAGGGGGCCTCCTTCGACGAGGCCCTTCTGGATGCGAGACGAAAAGGGTATGCCGAACCGGAACCGCTTTTTGACGTGGAGGGTGTGGACAGTGCTGTGAAAGCGGCGATCATTGCGCAGGTGCTCATGGGTTCGCCGCCGATGAACCTTTCGGATGTGCAGATTGAGGGCATCCGCAATGTTTCGGGCGCCATGATCCGCAAAGCCCGGCGTTCCGGAGGGAATGTGAGACTCGTAGCCCGCGTCGAGGCAGCGGAAAATAAGGCGCGTATCACTGTCAAGCCTGAAGTGATTTCTGGTTCGCACCCTCTCTCCAATGTCAACGGTGCGGCCAACGGTGTTCTTTTTGTCACCGACACCCTGGGTGAAGTGTTCGTGGCGGGAGGCGGGACCGGGCCCAAACAGACCGCCTACGCGCTCTTTCGCGATGTCGTCGAGGCGGCCGTCGTCGGAGACTGTCCCATGGGATACCTCTACTGAACGTGTTTCCCCGATTGGAGATAATGCAATGATACGTATCGACCTTCACATGCACAGTACCTTTTCCGACGGTCTGCTGGACCCCGAAATGCTCGTCAGACGCTCAAAAAAACGCGGTGTATCCATTCTGAGCCTGACGGATCATGACACGGTGGCCGGGATCCCGTCGTTCCGGCATGCCTGCAGAAAATGGAACGTTCAGTGCATCTGTGGAACGGAACTTTCAGCCGATGCAGATTTCACCCTCCACATCCTCGGGTACAGGATCGATGAGAACATGGATCTTCTGGAATCCAGGCTTGAAGACATCAGGCGGAAAAGGAACGACAGGAACAGGCTCATGTGTGAAAAGCTCCGGGCCATGGGAATGGACATCACCATGGAGGAGCTTGCAGGAGAGTCCGGCGGACAGGTCGTGGCACGTCCCCACATGGCAAGGCTCCTTGTGCGCAAGGGATACGTTCCCGACGAGATGACCGCCTTCTCCTGGTACCTTGGAAAAAACGGGTCGGCTTATGTTTCCCGAAAACGGCTGACGGCAACCGAGTGCCTGCAGCTTATCGGGGAAGCGGGGGGACTTGCGGTCCTGGCCCACCCGGGCCTCATGGGGATTACGGAAAAAAGACAGGAAAATCTCCTGGAGGAGCTAACAGCCGCGGGGCTTTGGGGGATCGAATGTTTCTCGGGTCACCATTCCGAGGCGGAAACCCTGTACTGGTCGAACGTTGCGGCGCGGTTCGGACTCCAGCGGACGGCGGGATCCGATTTTCACGACGGGTCAAGGCCGGGTCGGCTTGGCGTCGCCGTACCGGAAGACCTTCTTTCCTGGGCCCGCCTTGGGGTATCATTGTAGATTCCAGACGGCTTGAGCACGCGTCCGGGCGGTCCCGACGAAAAGGCCGCCGATACATCGGGGAAAATGATGTTATCATAGGCGAAAACGCGGGAAGAACACCAAGCAGACAAAGACGGCGTCATGATCCGTCTCCGGGAGGGTGAAATATGGGAACGATTGATCTGAGAAGCGACACGGTCACAAAACCCACGGAAGAAATGCGGGCTGCCATGGCTTCCGCCGAAGTCGGCGACGATGTCTACGGTGACGACCCGACGGTCAGGGAGCTTGAGGAAGAATCCGCGGCTTTAACGGGTCATGAAGCGGGCCTTTTCGTCACCTCGGGGACACAGGGGAACCTTGTCGCCCTGTTGACACATTGCCGGATGGGCGACGGGGCCATCATCGGCAGAAATTGCCATATCTATAACTACGAAGCCGGCGGCCTTTCTGTCTTCGGGGGCATTTTGCCCCTTGTCGCCGATGACTCCGGCGGAATCATGAAAATCGAAGAGATCAAAAGCTGGATCCTGCCGCCCGACGTCCACAAGGCTCCCGCCAGGCTTCTCTGTCTCGAGAACACCCACAACAGAGAGGGTGGAACGGCGGTTCCCCCTGAAGATTTCAAAAAAGTGACCAAAGCGGCAAAGGGAATGGGGCTCAAGGTCCATCTCGACGGTGCCAGGGTTTTTGATGCTGCGACGGCATGGGACGTGGATGTTCGGGAGTTCACGGGTCAGGTTGATTCGGTCCAGTTTTGCCTTTCAAAGGGACTTGGAGCGCCGGTGGGGTCCCTTTTGTGCGGATCGAAGGATTTCATCGAGGAGGCCAGGCACTGGAGAAAACGGCTCGGCGGAGGACTGAGACAGGCAGGAATCCTGGCCGCGGCGGGGCTCACTTCCATCAGGAAGATGACCGCCCGTCTTTCCGAGGATCACAGGAACGCCGAAAAGCTTGCGGAGCTTCTGGCTGAAGGCGGTCTCTTTGTCGAAAAGCCCGGCCGCAGGACGAATATGGTTTATTTCCAGCTTGAGGGAAAGGGCCCTGATGCCCACGCCGTCGTCGAAGCCTGTAAAAAGGAAGGGCTTCTTTTCAACGCTGTTTCCGACAGGAGAATCCGCCTTGTCACCCATGTCGGCATTACCGGAGCCGACGTGGAGATCGCAGCGAAAAAAATTCTCGGGGAGGCCCTTGCCCGGTGAAGAGTTTCCCTCAACGGGATCTGGTCGAACAGGCCGCTTCGAGAGCCTTCGAAGCCGTTCATGCCAAAGGAATTGAACGGGCAGACGTTTACTACGTCGCGGGATCCGGTTCGGAGTGGGGCCTGAGAAACGGTGAACCTGAAATAGACAAAAGCGGTGCCTCATGGAAAATGGGGATCAGGGTGATCGACAATGCGGGAAGACAGGGCGTGGCCGATACGAATGATCTCTCGAAAGAGGCGGTGTCTTCCATGGTTGAATGGGCCGTTGCGAACTCCCGCGGGGGCGGTGCGGAAGAGAATGTTCACCTGTATCCCGGGCCGGTCGAATCGGCCGAGCTTGGCCTGTTTGACCCTTCCGTTATGGAAATCACCGCCGCCCTCAGGCAGCGGATTTGCGACGAGATGATGGAAGTCGCGTCCGGTGACTCCAGGGTGCGATCCGTCAGGGCCGCGAGATGGGCGGACGGCCGAGGCGAGGTCTTTTACGCCTCCACAGAAGGGCTCCGTCTCTGGCACAGCGAAACGGGGGTTTCCTGCGGCCTGGCCGTTGTCATGGAACAGGACGGAGCTTATGATATGGGCGGGTTCGGCCTGGAAGCCTGTTTTGCCGACGACCTGGATCATCGGGCGATTGCCGCCGAGACCCTTGAACGAGTGGGACTGGCATTGGGCGGGAAACCCCTTCCCACTGGAAAGTATGCCGTTGTTCTCAACCCGGAGGTAGCGGCGACACTTTTCGAGGTGGTAGGCGAACTTTTCTTGAGCCAGAATATTCACAAAAACCTCTCCATGCTGAAAGGCAGGCTGGGTGAGCAAATCGCGTCCGGGGCGGTAACGCTGGTCGATGACGGGACCCTTCACGGAAGGGTGGGATCGGAACCTTTCGATGGAGAAGGTGTGCCGTCGACACGGACAGTCCTGCTGTCACAGGGGAGGGTCGAGGCGTTCCTCAACGATCTGAAATATGCCGCAAAAGACGGTGTCGCACCGACGGGCAACGCGGTCCGTTCCCCGGGGTCCCTTCCTGAAGCGGGATTTTCGAATCTCTACCTGGAACCGGGGTCTGGTTCGGCGGAAAGTTTTCTCCAGGTACCCGGAAAACGACTGTACCTAACGGATCTCATGGGTGTCCACACCATCGATCCGGTGAGCGGCGACTATTCGCTCGGAGCAAAAGGGGCCCTGTACAGTTCGGGGGAGCGGATTCAGCCCGTCTCGGGTGTAACCATTGCGGGGAATCTTCTGGATCTTCTTGAGAAGATCACCTGTGTCGGTGACGATTTGCGGTTTTTCGGGAATACAGGCGGCTGCTCGGTGGTGATAGAAGATGTCCCGGTTGCGGGGCTTTAAAGAAACCATACTGTGCTTTCTGGCATGCCTGATGATTGTGATGAGCGCATCAGGCGCCCATGGCCTGACCCTTTTCCGGGACGGTTCGGCGGCTGGGGATCTGCCAGCGAAGACCCATCAAGGGGCGCAATTTGTTCCCGTCGGGAGAATGGCCGAATCCCTGGGATGCCGCGTTGAAAATACCGGAGACTCCCTCCTGGTACAGGGGGGGGAAACCATGCTGAAGCTCGTCCCCGGAGCGACGGCAGCGATCCTTCAGGGTCAGATTATCGCCTTGACGCGCAACATGATGGAAAACGGCGGCTGGTGGATCGAAAAAAACGACGCGCTGAAAGTTTTCGGCCGCTTTCTCTCGCTGGATTTTGGGAGGGACGTCATCCTTTCCTGGGACAGTGGCAGCGGTGGGGCGACGACTGAAACCGAAAGGCCCGAGCCCTTGTCCCTTGGCCCTGAAAAGTCCAGTGAATCCGCGAAGGCATCTCCTCGCGAAACATCGCAGACGGAGTCCTCCGGAAGGGTGAATTCTCTTCGCTGGGGCGTTCAGGATTTCGGCCTACGGGCGGTGATCGACTATAGCGGCGCGGCGCCGGTGAAAGTCTCTCCCGGGGCGGGCCACGTGGACGTCACCATTCAGGGTGTCGCGTTGCCCGGGGCCGCTTCCCCGTCACCCTCGCCGGGCAGGGTGGAAGCTTCGGTTTCACAGTTCGGTGACCGGGTCCTTTTATCATTCATGCACAGGGCGCGGAAGATAGAGCATTTCCGCCTGGAAAATCCGCAACGGTACGTGGTGGACTTCTATGATCCCCAACCCCTGGAAAGCCAGGCGCCCTCGCTTGTGCTTGCCGAAGAGGTGAAACCGGAGGCGGAAAAACCTGGACAGGAGGACGAACCGAAAGCTGACCAGCAGCCCCTGCAGCCTGTTTTATCGGCCGTTTCTCCACATGATGACGGCAAGTACGTGGTGGTCATCGATCCCGGTCACGGGGGAAAGGATCCGGGAGCTGTAGCCAACGGTCTTCTTGAAAAGGACATAAATCTCAAGGTCGGCAGGTATTTGTCCGAATTGCTCAAATCCAAGGGCATTCAGCCATTGCTTACCAGGAGCGCCGACGTCTATCTCAAGCTTTCGGACCGGACCAATATCGCCATGAAGCGCAACGCAGACCTGTTCGTCAGCCTCCATTGCAACGCACTCCCGGCCGGGAGGCATGCCAGAGGCGTCGAGATTTACCTCATGGCGCTTCCGACAGACGAGCACGCCATGGAGCTTGCGCGGATCGAAAACAAGGAACTGACTAACGGGGGGGCGGAAGCGGCAAAAGCAGCGGACAAACGGACTCAAATGCTGCTTAAGATCCTCGGGGATATGCAACAGAACGCCAAGATCCAGGAGAGTACCGGGTTTGCTGAAGCCCTTTTTTCCGCGGGGAAACAAGGTGGGCTTTCCATGCGTCGCGTCGCCCAGGCTCCGTTCTATGTCCTGCGGGGGGCTTCCATGCCTTCGGTATTGATCGAGATGGGATTTCTTACGGAAGCTTCGGAAGCGGCCCAGCTCAAAAGGTCTGATTACCAGAAGAAGCTCGCTTCGTCCATCGCCATGGGCATCATGGATTATCTCGGGAAATGAAATATAATTGGAGGCCGATTGCGTGGGCAAAAACCCGCGCAGACCATTTTTGCGCAGGAACGGGCAGGTGATCAGGATATGATTTTTTCCGCTTTCAAGGATGAAGACGACCGCCGTCGCGCCCCATGGCGGTATGATGCAGAAGAAGAGGAAGCCCCCGGGTTTTACGATGAAGACGGGGTGGATGAGGAAACCGGGGAAGAGGACGAAGAAAGCGGGAAGGCTCCCGTAGCCCTGCGTGCAGTCGTCTGGGCCGCGGTGATCATTGTCTTTTTCGCCATCGGGTATTGGGGGTCCGGAATTGCCCTGAATTGGCTCGACAACAAAGGCATCATCGGTGACGAACAGGTTGTGCAGAGTACCGATGAAGCGCGACAGGTCTCGACGGAGGGCGGTGAGGAAAGCGAATCCGCGAACGGCCCCAAAAGCCGTTTCCTGGTTTACATCCCTTCAGGAGATGCGTTCCGGGAGGAATCGGTTTCCTTTGTGGCGGGACTTCTTGAGGATGACCTCCAGAACGTCCTGTCGGAACTGGTCAGGACATACAGGGAAGAAGAACTGATATCGGGGGACGTCAGGGTGCTCCATGTCTTCAGGAACGGTGACAAGGTGTATCTTGACCTGAATGCCCCGTTTCTCGAGAGCGTTTCAAAGATGACAAAAGACAAGGCTGTCTCGGTGATTACCGGGATCGTCAGCACTGTTTCAAAAAATTTCTCGCCCGTCACCAGGATCCGTTTTCTCATCAACGGCAAGGAAGTGGACGAGACCAAACCCGTGGATCTTTCCTCTTTCTGGGCGATGCCTTCCTGATGACCGGCGGGGCGGAAACGAGGTTCCAGCGACATGACCCGATGTGACGGAAGAGCCTCTGAAGAACTGCGCCCTGTGAGCATTGAAAGGGGTTTTACAAAGTACGCCGAAGGCTCGGTACGTATCGCCTTCGGCGATACGTGGCTGATCTGCACTGCCTCGGTGGAGGAGAAAGTCCCCGTGTTCCTCAGGGGAAGCGGGCAGGGCTGGGTGACGGCGGAATATTCGATGCTCCCCCGCGCGACGGAAACCAGGTCGCCGAGAGACAGTGTCAGGGGCCGGATCAGCGGCAGAAGCCACGAGATCCAGCGCTTGATCGGAAGGTCGCTCAGGGCCGGAGTCGAACTCGACCGGCTTGGCGAGCGCACAATCTGGGTAGATTGTGATGTCGTCCAGGCGGACGGCGGAACCCGGACGGCGGCGATCACCGGCGGATTCGTCGCCCTCGTGGACGCCTTGAGGGCCCTTCACGGCTCGGGAAGCATTGATTGCATCCCCGTACGCGCATTCGTGGCGGCCCTCAGTGTCGGCAAGGTGAAAGGCGAGCTTTTGGCCGACCTCTGCTACGAAGAAGATGCGGCCGCCGAAGTCGACTGCAATGTGGTGATGAATGACAAGGGTGAATATATCGAATTGCAGGGCACGGGCGAGTCCGGCACCTTCTCGAGGGGTGAATTCGAGCAGCTCCTTGACATCGCCGAAAGCGGCATCGGGAGGCTTGTCCAACTGCAGAAGGGTTGCCTCGAATTGTCCGAGGGCGAACGGGAGGCTTTCCTGTGAGCCGGACGATCCTCCTGGCCAGCGGCAACCGGAACAAGTTTTTTGAACTGTCGGATTTTTTCCAGCCTGCGGGTGTGCGGGTTCTCTTTGGACCGGACGTTCTGGGGCAGGAGCCGGAAATCATTGAAGACGGAACGACGTATGCCCAAAACGCACTGAAAAAGGCCCGCTTTTGGGCGGAAAAAACCGGAATGGCCGCACTTTCGGACGACAGCGGACTTGAAGTCCAGGCTCTTTCGTGGGGGCCGGGGACAGGCTCAGCCAGGGTGGCGAAAGACGACCCGTCACGAATCCTGTGGCTTCTGGAGAAGCTGGACGGGATCCAGGACAGGGCCGCCAGGTTCGTGGCGTGCCTGGCGCTGGTTTTCCCTGAAAACAGGCAGTGCTGGATTACCGAGGGGTATTGCTGGGGCCGTATCGCGAGGCAGCCCTCAGGAAGCGAGGGCTTCGGCTACGACCCCCTGTTTGTCCCCGAGGGATACGACGAACCTTTTGGTGTCCTTGGACAACGGGTCAAATCGAGGATCTCGCACCGGGCTGTGGCGACATTTTCGATGCGCCGAATGCTCTAAAAGGCCTTCTGTGATAGAATGTTTACTCGCTTCATGTCATGAACGCACGGGGAGGTGCGATGCGTGGGAATTTTCTTGATGGTTGTGCATATCATACTGGCCGTTTCCCTGATGATCGTGATTCTGCTCCAGCAGAGGAAGCAGGGAGGCTTTTCGGGTGTTTTCGGAGGGGGCACCCAGGCTGATGCGACAGGTGGACAGTGGCAGCGTTTCACCATCCTCAGCAAGGTAACGGTCCTTCTGGCGGCCCTGTTTCTGATTTCGTCCTTGATGCTGGTCATCCTGCCCAGGTAGTTTCCAGGTATGTGAAGATGGATCCCAGACCGCTCGACCGGCTTTCCGACGTCTACAGTGTCTCTTGCGGAAGCGACCGTTTTTACAGCGCCGAGCACGAAGAGATCGCGGCCGGGCTCACGACCGATATCTACTTCGTCAAGACCCGGGACGTTCTGGAAGCTGCAGGAAGGCTCGATACACCGGTGGCGGCGGAGATTTTTGCGCGCAAGGCCGGGGTTTTCGCCGGCCTTCCCGAAGTCACACGTCTTCTGGACGGAAAGGGAGTCAAGATCCATTCCCTTCGCGAAGGGGATCGCTTCGACGCGAAGGAAGTCATTATGCGCCTTGAAGGCCCGTATTCGGCCTTCGGCATGTTCGAAACGGTGATTCTCGGCATGCTGGCGAGCTCGACGGGGTGGGCGACGGCCGCGAGGGAATGCGTGGAGGCAGCCGGCGGCAAACCGGTCCTGTCTTTCGGGGCAAGGCACGTGCATCCGGCGGTGGCACCCGTCATGGAACGGGCCGCCGTTGTAGCGGGCGGCTGCGCGGGAGCCAGCTGCATCCTCGGCGCGAAACTTGCGGGCATTGAACCGAAGGGCACAATCCCTCATGCGGCGATACTTATCGTGGGGGATACGGTCAGCCTGGCAAGGGTTTACGACGAGGTCCTTGAAGAAGGTGAGCCCAGGCTTATTCTTGTCGATACCTTCAAGGACGAGGCCGAGGAATCGCTGAGGGTTGCCGCGGCGCTTGGAGAAAAGCTTTCCGGAGTCCGGCTCGATACGCCTTCGGAACGGGGAGGTGTATCTCCCGAACTGGTGCGTGAAGTCCGGTGGAGGCTCGACAAGGCGGGTTTCGGGCACGTTTCGATCGTGGCTTCCGGCGGACTCAACCCGGACACCATCTCCCGTCTGCGGGAGGCGGGAGTCGACTCCTTCGGTGTCGGCAGCTACATCGCTCATGCCACCCCGCGGGACATGACCATGGATATCAAGATGGTCGACGGGACCCCGATCGCCAAGAGGGGACGGTTCCCCGGGATCATCGAAAACCCGAAGCTTGAAAAGATCCTCTGATTCGGGCCGGTCAAAACCGGGTCTGCTTGACACGTTTGGCGGCCTTCGTTAGAATAACTGTCGCTCTGCCTTCTGGCAGGGTGAGAATTTATTGCGCTTGCGCCTACGGTGTGGGCGAGGGAGTGACGGAATAGATGCCTGGTAAGACAACATTCATGGCGAAACCGAACAGCATCGAACGAAAATGGTATGTCGTCGACGCCACCGACAAGCCCCTTGGCAGGCTTGCCTCGCAGATTGCGAAGATTCTTCAGGGCAAGCACAAGCCTGTTTATACACCACACGTCGATACGGGAGATTTTGTCATCGTCCTGAACGCCGACAAGGTCAAGCTGACAGGGAGAAAGGCCCAGCGCTCCATGGTGTACCGGCACAGCGGCTACAAGGGAAGCCTCAAGGCCGTTTCCTTCGGCGAGTACATGACCAAGGCCCCCGACCGCCTCGTTGAGAAGGTCGTCAAGGGCATGCTACCGAAAAGCAGGCTGGCCTTTCACAGAAAACTCAAGGTCTACGCGGGCCCGAACCATCCCCATGGGGCCCAGAAACCCGAAAAGATAGAGATCTAGGCGGCCGGAGCCGGGAAAGGAGGTAACCCATGAGAGGCAGCGAGTATTATTGGGGAACAGGAAGACGCAAGACCGCTCTCGCGCGGGTGCGCATCCGTCCGGGCGACGGCGCCGTCAAGGTCAACAACCGGACGCCGGAGGACTATTTCCCCCGGACCATCTGGCAGAACCATGCCTTCGAACCTCTTCGAGTCGCCGGACTGGAAGGCAAAATCGACGTTTTCGTCAACGCCAGCGGCGGTGGACTGACAGGGCAGGCCGGAGCCGTCCGGCTCGGCATCGCGAGGGCTCTTCTTAAATTGAACCCGGACCTGAAGCCTGTCTTGAAGCAGGCAGGCCTCCTGACCCGGGATCCCAGGATGATCGAGCGAAAGAAGTTCGGCCAGAAGGGCGCCCGCGGCAAGCGGCAGTACTCGAAACGTTAATCGGATTAGACCGTACGATAAGGGGGCGCAGGCTTGCGCCCCCTTTTTTGATGCCCGGAAGGAGCCGCCGGACCTGTGCTGCATTGACCGTTAACGCAGCTTTAGGCTAGGATGGTTTACAAATGCACCAAAGAAAGCGAAGGAGATGAAAATGGACGACAGTTTATGTCCCCGACGGGGTTTGAACAGGGATACGGCCCGTTGCGAGGGGGGGAACGCGAAGCAGGACGAATAGGGACCTGAGTTTTTCTCGCCCTTTCCGTTTCCCTGAAACAGCCTTCCTTCCCGGATCCCCCCTTCAAGACATGAAATTTATTTAAAAGACACGTGACGGCTCAGGACGCCTTGGGTGCAGAAACACGACAAACGTGCCGTAATTTGGTGTCATGCATGCCGTTTTGTGAAGGAAACGGGGGTGACGGCGATGACCGAACGTCTCGAACTGCTCTACAAAGTTGTCGAGTCCCTTATGGCCGAACGCAAATTCCAGGCCGTCAAGGAGCTCCTTTCGACCCTTGAGCCGGCGGATATCAGCGATCTTCTGGTGGACATCCCGCAAGTCCAGAGGGTGCTCCTCTTCAGGCTCCTCCCGAAGGATCTCGCCATCGAGGTTTTCGAGCACATGGAAGGTCCGGAGAGAGAGGAGCTTTTAAGCAGCTTCACCGACAGGGAAGCCGCCGAGATCATTGAGGACATGTCAGACGACGACCGGACAGCCCTTCTGGATGAACTGCCGGCCAAGACGGTGAAAAAAATCCTCCAGCACCTGTCGTCAGAGGAGCGGACCATCGCCAACAGCCTGTTGAACTACAGGCCGTCATCGGCGGGGCGCCTGATGACTCCTGAATACATCGACCTCAAGGCGGGCATGACCGCTTCAGAGGCCCTGCAGCATATCCGCCGGGAAGCCCGAAGCAAGGAAACCATATACATCTGCTTCGTCATGGACAGCAAGCGGCACCTTCTGGGAACGGTCGACCTGGAGGATATCATTCTCGCCCAGCCGGAGACGCCCATGTCTGCCCTCATGAACGAGGACCCGGTTTCCGTTGGAACGGGAACGGACCAGGAAGAATGCGCCCGGATCATGTCCCGTTATGACCTGCACGCCCTCCCGGTGGTGGACAGCGAGAGCCGGCTCGTGGGAATTGTGACCTTCGACGACGTTCTGGACATCGTCGAAGAGGAGGCTACCGAGGACTTTGAGCGGATGGCCGGTATCCAGCCCGTCGAGGAACGCTATCTCGAAACGGGGATTTTCACCCTTGCGCGAAAGCGCCTGCCCTGGTTGGTCATCTGCATCGCAGCCCAGGCCATCAGCTCCTCGGTGCTGAATTCCTACTCTTTCCTGATCCAGAGCGTCGTTCCACTGACTTTTTTCATACCCCTCCTCATAGGAACGGGAGGCAACGTGGGAAACCAGGCGGCAACGCTGGTCATCCGCGGCATGACCCTCGGCGACATCGAGTGGAAGAACCTCAGGATGGTGTTTCTCCGGGAGCTTGTTACGGCTTTTCTGCTCGGCCTGCCGCTGGGAGTCCTTGCCATCGGGCGGGCCTACATGCTCCATACGGGGTCCGACGTAGCCCTGATCGTCGCCTTCTCCCTCGTGGCGGTGGTGATCGTCGGGAATCTTGCAGGTGTTATCCTTCCCATTATTGCAAGGTTGTTCAAGATCGACCCTGCGGTGATTTCCGGTCCGTTCATTACCACCACCGTGGACGTGCTTGGTCTCATCATCTACTTTGAAATCGCCAGACGTGTCCTCGGCATTTCATGACGCAAACGGAACGGCTTCCCGGTCTTTTCAGGGTGCCCCCACAGGCGGGGTGCCTTTTTTGTCCCGTTGACAGACCGTTCGGTCGGTGATACTGTCTTGCGGGCATACCGACCGGTCTGGAGGTGCCAAATGGCGGAGATCAGCGAAACACGTTCGCGGATCCTGGCGGAGGCGAGAAAAAGGTTCGCCAGGTCCGGATTCTACGGGGCAAGCATGGATTCCATCGTGAGGGAAACAGGCCTCAGCAAGGGCGCGCTGTACTGGCACTTCGAAAACAAGGAAGCCCTTTTCAAGGCTGTCATGGAGGAAGAAATAGAAGAGATCGTGAGGCATTTCATTCCCGGAACCGGCGAAATGCGGGAGAACCCCCTCGAGCTTTTGGCGCGCCGGGGCGAAGAATATCTAGAGATCCTGTGGAAAGACGAGGACCTTCGCCTGATCTGGGTACACCTCTTTCTGGAGTCTCACCGCGGAGGAGAAAAGGGGCGGGAGTTGTCGCGGTTCATCAGGGATGCCATGACTTCGACCTTTGAAAGGCTTGTCCCCGTCGTGTCCAGTTCCTTTCCCGGTTTTGAAGGAAGGGAGAAGAACCTCGAGGTGGAAGACCTCGTTCGTATCGTGGACTATTGTTTTCACGGGCTTTTGGTGAACCTGGGAATTACAGTAGACCTCGAAAGGGCAAAACACTACTGGCGTTTCATGATCACCCGCTTCATCGAGGGGGGCGAAAGCTATGTTTCCTAGAAGCCGTGGGACTTTATTCACCCTGGCCTTTCTTTTGGCACTCATGGCCTTTGGCCCTGGCGCCGGGGCCGGCTCGAAGGAGTTGCCTCCGCTGACGGTGGGAAAGGCCCTGGAACTGGCCTTGAAAGAAAATCCCCTGATTGGTGCGGCCCAAAAACGGATCGAACAGGAGGAATCGAGAATCCTTCAGGCCGCCTCGGCGAAATCCCCTCAGCTGAACATGTCCCTGGGGTACGAGGAAACAAAGAATTCCCCGGAATATCCCGTTTTTGACAGGCTTACAGGGCAGTCGACGCGGTACTACGCCATGGCGGGGTTTCGCCGGACCTGGCGGGCTGCCCTTTCCATGAACCTTTTGGTCTCCAGCGGCGGTTCGGTGGAAAATTCCGTGGAGGCCAGGCGGCTGGCGAAGCAGGCGGCCCAGGCGGAACTTGAGCGGACCCGCCAGAGCGTCGAAAACCAGACGGCTTCGGCCTGCTATAACCTGCAGCGCGCCTCCGCCAGGGTCGAGGTGGCCCGGGAGGCCCTTGATCTGGCCGCTGAGCATTTGCGTCAGACGAAAGCCTTTTATGAAAACGGCATCGTGGCGAAAAACGAGGTCCTCCGGGTCGAGGTCGCCCATTCAGACGCGAAGCTCAAGCTCATCCAGGCGGAAAACGCCCTCGATACCGCCTGGTCGACGCTGGAACGCGTCGTGGGCGTTTCGCTTGAGGGACGGTACCGTCTCCCCGAACCACCCGAAGAACCCGGCGGTTTTCTTTTGCCGGTGGACTCCGTCGATACCGCCATGGCGAACCGGCCCGAACTGAAGGCCCTCGAGCGATCCCGACAGTCTGCTTTGGCCATGGCCGAGGCGGCCATGGGTGAAACCCGGCCGAAAATCCTTTTGACGGGCGAAACTTATCTCGTCGACGATGAATTTTTCCCGGATCCCCAGGACGAGTGGCGGGTGGGAATTTCCGCCGTCTGGACCCTTCACGACGGGGGGAAGGCTAAGGCCCGGGCCGCAGAAGCCAGGGCGAGTGCCGAGGAGTTCCTGTTCAATCTCGAGGATCTTCGCCGGTCGATTGTGCTGGAGGTCAAAAAAGCCGCAAACGATCTGGAGGCGGCAAGGCAGAGGGTGAATGTCGCCCGGGCGCAGGTCGCCTCGGCGGAGGAAGACCACCGAATGGCCCTCAGGCGATATGCCGCCCAGGTCGGGACCAACATCGACGTCCTGGACGCGAGGGTTGCCCTGGAAAACGCAAGGACGCAATACGTTGACGCCGTGCACGATGCGTTGCAGGCGCGGGCGGACCTCGTTTTCGCCATGGGGCTGCCCCTGGACGAGCACGTCAGGCAGGGAGTAACGACGCAGTGAAAAAATGGCTTGTGATCACCCTTATTCTTCTTCTTTTTGGTGGACTTGTGGGATACCGCGCATACCAGCAGCATCTCGAGCAACAGGTCGAGCCCGAGGAGGACCTTCCCGCGGTGGCGCTGACACGCCTCAAGGAACGGACGATAGAAGAGACTACCAGGTTCACGGCCGGCGTGGAACCCGAATCGAAAGCCGCTGTTGTTGCGAGGGTCGAAGGGCGCACGGTCCTGCGGGTCCTTGTCGATGAAGGGGATGTCGTCGACGCAGGGGATCTCATGGCCGTGCTTGACGAAAGCGTCGTCAACCAGCAGATCGCCGAGGCCCGAAGCGCCTACGGGACCGCCAAAGCGGACTACGAGCGGTACAAGGCCCTCTACGAGGACGAAGTGATCAGCAGGCAGCGCCTGGATCATGCCCGGCAGGCCTTCGTCCAGGCCAGGACCGCCCTCGAACAGGTCCGGATCCTGGAAGGATATCACAGCATCAAGGCGCCCGTCGCCGGAACGGTGGCTCAACGAAACATCGACCCTGGGGATACGAGCAGTTCCCGGATGGCCGCCTTCCTCATCTTTCAACAGGAACGTGTCAAGGTCTACGGCGGGGTGACGGAGCGGGCCTTTACGGCGATCAAAAAAGGACAACCTGCGACCGTCACCCTTGATGCCATCCCCGACAAAAAATTCGAGGCGGCGGTCTCCAGGGTTTCGCCCACGCTGGACCCGGCGACGCGAACGGGAACGGTGGAAGTGAAGCTTGCCTCCGAGGGCGTTATCAAGCCGGGAATGTTCGCCCGTGTTGAAATACGGCTCGGCGAGAGAAATGTGCAGGTCCTCGCCGCCGATGCCATCGAACGGCTTGCCGGAACCGGGGGGTACATCTGCTATGTCCTTGAAGGGGACCGGGCGGTGCTCAGGAACATCGAGACCGGCGCCGCCCGTGGAGAATGGGTCGAAATCGTCTCCGGACTGGGGCCCGAGGATGATGTGATCGCAACACTGTCCAGAAAAATCGTCGACGGCGCGAAAGTCAGGGTGATCGAGCAGTGAAACTCCCTGAAGTTTCCGTCAGGCGTCCCGTGGCGACGCTCATGGTCTTTGTGGGGGTCATCGTCATCGGGAGCATCGTTTTCCTGAACCTGAAACTCGACCTGCTCCCCGACATCGAGCCGCCGGTCATCACGGTGCTCACCTCCTGGCCGGGCGCGTCGGCCACCGATGTGGAGCAGCGCGTCACGAAGCCCATGGAAGACACCCTCGCCATGATAGAAGGCGTGGACGACATTATTTCGCAGTCGCTGGACAATATTTCCGCCGTTTCCGTCCGGTTCAAATGGGGGTCCGACCTGGACGTGCGGACGGGGGACGTGAGGGACTCCGTTTCCATGGCCAAGTACGAGCTTCCCGACGACGCCGAGGAACCGGTCATTCTCAGGATCACCTCCGGAACGGTTCCGGTTGTGGAGATATCGATGACGGCCGAAAAGACCTACGACGGCCTGTACCATTTCGCCGAGGACGTGGTCGCCCAGGAGCTTTCCCAGGTTCCGGGTGTCGGCCAGGTCATGATCTTCGGCGGGAAATCCAGGGAGATACGGATCAGCCTGGATCCAACGGTGCTCGAGGCTTACCGTCTGGCCCCCGAAACGATCAACCGGGTGCTCGAGAGCGAAAATATCAACATTCCATCGGGATCCCTGGAACGGGGGGACACCGAGTATTTTGTCCGAGTTCCAGGACGGTTCTCCTCAGTGGAAGAGATCAAAAACGTCGTCGTCGGGAGCAATGAGGGCAGGCCCATTGCCCTCGAGGATGTGGCCGACGTGGAGGACACCTTCAGGGAACCTGTCATGAACGCCTGGCAGGGTGACAGGGAGGCTCTCGTGCTGATCGTCATGAAAAACAGTGACGCCAATACGGTGCGTGTGGCCGGCGACGTGATCCAGCGCATGGAGGAGCTCAGCGGGGAGCAGTTCCCGGAAGACGTCAGCTACAGCGTCGTCATGAATACCGCCGACTTTATCATCAATGCCATCAAAAACCTGGCCATGTCGCTTCTGGCGGGGATCGTGCTGGTCTTTCTCGTCACCTGGACTTTCCTGAAACGCCTTCCCGCTTCGCTGGTGGTGTGCGCCGCCATCCCCTTTTCGCTGATTCTGACCTTTATCGCCATGGGGCGGCTGGATTACACCATCAATATCTTTACCCTCTCGGCCCTTGCCATGGCGAGCGGGATGGTGG
>JBNGCT010000021.1:0-18235 GCA_049974965.1 Thermovirgaceae bacterium | reverse complement strand
GCGGGGTTATAACCCCGCCTCCTTGCTTTTTACCGCATTGTCCTGTTTTTTTCCTTTGTGTGTTCAGGGGGCTTCGGCCTTTTCCCCGGCAATGGAAATCCTTCTCACCTCCAGGGCACTCCCGGAGGACTCGTCAATTTCAACCACAAAGCCCTTGAGACAGACATCCTCGCCGCAGACGTCAAATTTCGCCGGAGTCCCTGTCAGGAAACGGTGAAACACGCTTTCCTTGTCCATACCGATGACTCCGCCATGCCCGCCGGTCATCCCCACATCGGTGATAAAAGCCGTGCCTTTGGGCAAGATCTGTTCATCGGCTGTCTGGACATGGGTATGGGTCCCGATGACACAGGAAACACGCCCGTCAAGATACAGACCGAGTGCCTTCTTTTCCGATGTTGCCTCGGCGTGGAAGTCTACGACCACGACCGGTGTATCGAGTTTTTCGAGAATCTCGTCGGCCTTTCTGAAGGGACAGTCAATGGGAGTCATGAAAACTCTCCCCTGGAGGTTCAAAACGGCGATTTTCACGTCTCCCAGGGAAAAGACGGCCGAGCCGATCCCCTGGCACCCGGGCGGATAATTCGCCGGGCGGAGTACCCGCTTTTCCCCGTCCAGGACCGGAAGAAACTCCTTTTTGTCCCAAATGTGGTTCCCACTGGTCAGGCAGTCAAACCCCATCCCGAAAAGCTCGTTCATGACTTTTTCCGTCAGCCCGAATCCGCCTGCCGCGTTTTCGGCATTGGCGATCCGGAAATCGAAGGGACCCAATTTTTTGTTGATCCCCGGAAGGAGGTTTTTGACAACCTTTCGCCCGGGCTTTCCCATGATGTCGCCGACAAACAGAATCCTCATGAACCTGTTTCCCTACTTTGCGTACTCGACGGAACGTGTTTCCCGGACGACGACCACCTTGATCTGCCCCGGGTATTTCATTTCATCTTCAATCTTTCTGGCGATGTCAAAGGCCATTTTCTGGATCGCCCCGTCATCGGCAACGCCAGGCGCCACCATGACACGAACTTCCCTGCCGGCCTGTATCGCATATGCCTTGCTCACGCCCTTGAAGTTCTTGGCAAGACTTTCAAGCTTTTCGAGCCGCCGGATATATGAATCCAGGCTTTCACGCCTTGCTCCCGGCCTCGATGCACTGACAGCATCCGCCGCGGCGATGAGGACATCATAGACCGTGGTCATTTCCTCGTCCTCGTGGTGCGAGGCGATGGCACTGACGATCTCGGGTGCCTCACCATACCGCCTGGCGATATCCCGCCCGATGAGGGCGTGGGGACCTTCCACCTGATGATCCACGGCTTTCCCGATATCGTGAAGAAGCCCCGCCCTGCGCGCCATGCTTTCGTCGAGGTGCAGCTCGGCCGCCATGATTCCCGCAAGATGAGCCACCTCGAGACTGTGATTCAGTGCGTTCTGCCCGTAGCTGCTCCTGAATCGCAACTGGCCGATGAGCTTGACCAGTTCTGAATGCATCGTCTTGATTCCCGTTCCAAGCAGCGCCTCCTCACCGGCTTCGAGGATCATTTCTTCCACATCTTTTTGTGATTTTTCGATGACTTCCTCAATACGTGCCGGATGAATCCGGCCGTCGAGCACGAGTTTCTCGAGTGATATCCTCGCCACCTCGCGCCGGACAGGGTCAAAGCTGCTCAACGTGACGGCCTCCGGTGTATCGTCCACGATCAGGTCGACGCCGGTGAAGGTTTCGAAGGCACGGATGTTTCGGCCCTCGCGGCCGATGATCCGGCCTTTCATTTCGTCAGACGGCAAATTGACGACGCTGACCGACATTTCCGAGGTGTGATCCACAGCGCACCTTTGAATGGCACCGACCACGATTTCCCTCGACCGCTTTTCGGCCTCTCGCTTGGCCTTTTCCTCAAGCTCCTTGATCCGGAGTCCGATGAGGTGGGACGCTTCGTCTTCCACTTCCCGGAGCAGGTGTTCCCTGGCCTCGTCCCGTGTCATGTCCGCTATTTCCTCAAGCCTCTGTACCTGTCCCTGCTTCAGCTTTTCGACTTCCTCCATCCTTGATCGGAAGTCTTCCTGTTTCTGCCTGAATTCGTCTTCTTTCTTCTGCAGGTTCTCAAGCCTTTTGTCAAGATTCTCTTCCTTTTGCTCAAGCCGCCTTTCGGCCCTCAGCAATTCACTCCGTCGTTCCTTGACTTCCTTTTCGGCATCCTGCCGAAGATGCAGGATCTCTTCCTTTGCTTCCGTCAGCATTTCGCGTTTCCGGCGTTCGGCCTCCTGGAAAGCCTCCTTGATCAGCTTGTCAGACTGTTCCTGAGCTCCTTTGAGCTGCTTTTGGGTATGCAATCTGTACAGGAGGAAACCGGCAGCGATGCCGACGGCAATGCCCGCCACAAAAACTACAGGCAACATGCACGCATCACTCCTATTCCATTGTCAAGTTGCGTCATCTGTTCATTTCATGATGTCGAATACAGAAACGCAAACGGATCCAGCAAGTATTCTACAGATTACTCAGATTCTCCACAAGCCTTCCGAACCAGCCTTCTCGCCAGGTCCTCCCTGAATCCACGACGCACAAGACGTCCTTGAAGCTGTCTGGCCGTCAATCCAGGCATCCAGGAGCGAATCAGATTCATGGCCCGTTGGTATTCAGCTTTTTCGTCATAAACAATGGTCCTTTCGAGAACCGCCTCGTCGATCCCGCGTCGTGTCAGCTCGTACCTTATCCTCCGGTATCCCCATTCTTCCCGGGTCTCGCGAAACCGCCTGGCATATTCCCTGTCATCAACGTACCCCGCCCGTTCCATTTCATCCAGCACTTCTTCAACGACGTCTTCAGGATAATCCCTTTCCGTCAGTTTGCGATGAAGCTCCCGCCTGGTGTATTCCCTCCGTGCCAGTATCCTCAAAGCTTCGCCGAGAGCTTTTTCCAGCCTGTCAGTCATCCTGTCACCGCCAGATCGAGGGTGGTCTCAAAACGCCTGATGAGGGCGCTTTTCAATCTTCCGTGATTTTCAAGACCCGGATCTTTTCCGATAAGCTCGAATGCTTCTTCGCGGGCCCTTTCGAGCAGTTCCCTGTCTTTTATGAGGTTGGCGACCCTGAAATCGGTGACTCCGTGCTGCCGTAATCCGCAGACTTCCCCGGGGCCACGCAGTTCGAGATCCTTTTCGGCGATCCTGAAACCGTCCTTCGTTTCGCACATGGCTTCAATACGGGCCTTCCCGTCCTCGGTGGCAGGATCCCCCAGAAGGAAGCAATACCCCCGGTCCCCGCCCCTGCCGATACGTCCCCTGAGCTGGTGCAACTGCGAAAGACCGAAACGGTGGGCTTCCTCGATGACCATGACCGTCGCGTTGGGGATATCGATGCCGACTTCAATGACCGTGGTTGCCACGAGAAGGGATATCTCGTTGCGGGCAAAGGACTCCATGATTTTTTCCTTGTCCCTTCCCGGCAGGCGGCCGTGCAGAAGGCCTACCCGATCGCTGCCGAAAAGGCCCGCCAACTGGTCATGGCGACGCTCTGCAGAAGGCACGGAAAGATCTTCGTTTTCCTCGATAAGGGGGCAGACCCAGTACACCTGCCGTCCCGCTTCCTGTGCCCTCTTCAGAAACCCGAGGAGTTTCCGTTTCCCTGCGCCGGGGACACTTTGCGTCAGGACATCCTTGCGGCCTGGAGGCAATTCGTCTATCACTGAAACGGACAGGTCCCCGTATACCGACAGTGTCAATGTCCGCGGTATGGGCGTGGCGGTCATGACCAGCACGTGAGGATGCTCGCCCTTCGCCGAGAGCCTGTTCCGCTGAAGGACACCGAACCTGTGCTGTTCGTCCACGACAACGGCCCCGAGCCGGGAGAACCTGACATCGTCCTCCAGGAGCGCGTGAGTGCCCACGACAACGTTCACCCCGCCAGATGCAATTCTTTCGAGGGCGTCATTTTTCTCCTTTTGCGGAAGAGACCCCGACAACAGGACAACCTCGAGACCGAGGGCGTCGAACCAGTCCCGGATATTCTCGTAATGCTGCCTCGCGAGAATTTCCGTCGGCGCCATAAGGGCGGCCTGGCATCCCGCATCGACGGCGCAGAGCAGAAACATAACGGCAACGACCGTCTTGCCGGATCCCACATCCCCCTGGAGCAGGCGGTTCATCGGAACGGCTCTGGAGATATCGCAGCGGATTTCCCCGAAAACCTTTTCCTGGGCCGGCGTCAAGGAAAAGGGCAAGATATCATGCAGGAAAGCCTGCGTCATGCGCCCATTGCCCTCAAGCACCGGGCCGCGGGAATCCTCTTCGTACCGGTTCCTTCTGATGCCGAAAGCAAGCTGCAGGAAGAAAAATTCCTCGAAAGCAAGCCGTCGTCTCGCTTCACGCCAGAGCTTTTCGTCCTCCGGAAAATGCATCTGGCTGACAGCCTCAGGGAAGGGAAGAAACCCATGCTTTTCGATGGTCTGCCCGGGAAGGACATCCTCGAGCTTCTCCTTCACCAGCTCGAGGGTCCGCCTCACCGTTTCACGGATCCATCTCTGGAAAAGCCCCTGCGTCCCGGGATAGACAGGAACAATGGCACCCGTGTTTTCCGGGGATTCGTTTTCGTCAAGAACTTCAAACTCGGGATTGCTGATTTGCAAAACCCCTCGCCAGGACTCCGCCTTTCCGTAAAAGGAGGCTCGGGATCCGGGCTGCAGGATCTTGTCCAGCCCTTTCCGGTTGAACCACACGGCCTGTGCCAGACTTGTCCCGTCAGTCAAAAGCGCCACTGTAAGGGACATGTTCCTTCTTTTGGTACGTCGTTTTTCGATGGAGACGATCCGGGCCAGAATGGAATGATATCTCCCCTGCTCGAGTGAGGCGAGAGGCGTCAGCTGTCGCCTGTCCTCATATCGTCTCGGAAAATGCCACAAGAGGTCTTCGACTGTCTCGATTCCCAGCCTTGCCAACTTTTCCGCCCGTACGGGACCGACTCCCTTGAGAAATCTCACCGGTGATCCAAGCTCAATATGTTCCGCCGTCAACGCACCTGCTCCTCAAAGTTTTCCTCCGGCTTCTTTTCACGTTGCTCCTCTGTCGTCTGCGGCGTCTCAAGGGCATTCAGCATGGAACCGAATTTCGAGATGAGTCCCTTGAATTCAGCTATAAACTGGTACCGGACCTGTCGCAGGCGCTCTATGTCCCTTTTATATGAATCCGCATGTTCCTTCGCGTCCATGATGATCTTGTGACTCTTCGCCTCCGCTTCCGCCAGGATGACTTCAGCCTTGTTCTCCGCGTTGGAAACCCGTTCTTCGGCACTTTTCTGGGCCAGGACAAGGGCATCCTGCAGGGATGTCTTGATTTCCTGATACTCCTTCAACTGGTCCTCCGTATGAGCCAGGCGCGTTTCAAGCCCCTTGACCTTTTCCGAATAGGCCTGTACGGATTCACCAACCTTTTCAAGAAATTCCTCAACTTCCTCGGGGCTGTATCCCCTGAGCGTCTTGTTGAAGGACACCGTCTCAATGTCCAGAACCGTCAGGATTTCTCCCACACCTGATCCCACCTTTCGCCCTTTTTTCCTCCTGATGCACCGTCATCCGGCTCTTCGGCCGCCGAAAATGGCCGAACCAATTCTTACCATGTTGCTCCCCTCAGCGACTGCAGACAGGTAATCACCGCTCATGCCCATTGACAACGTCGGCAACGGGACACCAAGCCGTGCCCGAAGTTTATCCCTCAGGATCCTGAGTCTCGCGAAGGAATTCCGGACTGCTCTTTCATCTTGCGTGAAGGGCGCTATCCCCATCAGGCCTTCCAGCTTCAGCCTGCTGCATGAGCCAAGCACATACTCCGCCAGCCCTTCAGCAAGCGCCGGATCGACACCGTGCTTCGATTCTTCGCCGGAAATATTTACTTCTATCAATACCGGCAGGTCTTTGTTCGTTTCTTCTACAAGCCGCTCGAGCGTATCGGCAAGTCGCCTCCGCGAAAGACTCTGGATACAGGAGAAAATCTCAAGGGCCTTTCGCGCCTTGTTTCTCTGCAGATGCCCGACCATGTGCCAGCGCACCCGGACATCTTCGGGCCATTTCGCGTACTTGTCGAGGGCTTCCTGAACCCTGTTCTCCCCGATGGCGTCAACGCCTGACCGCGCGGCTTCGACCATTTCCTCCACCGTACGCGTTTTTGTCACGGCGACGATCCGTACATGTCGTTTCGTTTGTCCAGAGCGAAAGAGCGTTTCGTCGATCCCGCTTTTGATCGTTGCAATCCTTTCGGCAACGGACAGGGGAGCTACCATATTCTGACCACTCCTTCCTTTCCTTTGGCGCTCTCGACAAGGACCATCTCCCCTGGGCCCAGTCCACAGGTGACGAGAAAACGTTTTCTTTGCAGGGGGATACCCCTGATTTCCCTTGCCACGGACGCATCACCCTTTACGACATAGACCCAGAGACGTCCTTCTTTGGTCGCAACGGCACTTTCCGGGACGACAACCCCCTTCTTTTCTCCAAGATACAGGAAAAAGTCTTCTTTTCTTGAAAGTACCCTCTTTTTCGGAAAAAATGGAACTGTCAGGTACAATTTCACCATCGACCCCAGAGGCTTCACCGCCCGGACTTCCGCTTCGAAGGGCAAGTCCTCCTTCGTTTTCCTGAGCTGCAACCGTTGGTCGGCTATTTCCCCCTTCAACCCGGAAACAGCCTGGACGTAGATTACAGCCCTGAGT
Source organism: Thermovirgaceae bacterium (assembly GCA_049974965.1). Lineage (GTDB taxonomy): Bacteria > Synergistota > Synergistia > Synergistales > Thermovirgaceae > UBA1876. Next base: position 11,536 of record JBNGCT010000021.1, on the reverse strand, counting down.
GGCTGCGGCTGATAGATCATCTTCCCAAGGACATCCCCCTTTTCGAGCACCGTTCCATCGGGGATGAATTCGAGCGGCCGAATCTCCGGAAACCGCGCTGACCCGCGCCAAAGAGTGTTGTAGTTCCATTTCCCTTCAAGACCATCCAAAGCGGCGAGAAAAAAGCCCGGTTGCTCCACCTGCAGCGCATAGGTCTTCCCGTTCGGGGCGGAAACGGTGGCTATCGTATCCTTTGCCGCCGCGAAAAACGGACCCTGCCCCACCGGGTACCGGACACGCCCGGCGAAAGGTGCTTTGACGACCTGTTCCTTCCAGAGCAGGGCCGCCTCGACAGGAAACTGGTCACTTTGAACATAAGGTTTCGCCACCACCACGCCCGGCCTCTGCCCCAGGTACCTTTTCCACCAGGCGCCATAGATGAAAAGCGACGCTCCAACAATGCACAGGACACAAACAAAATATACAACTCTCAAAAGACGCTTCCTGAACTCCTGCCTGTCGTCATTCATTCCGAACACGAGCCCTTTCGGCTTTTTCCATCCTGAACAATGTCTCGATTTCCAGACACGAGTCGAAAGCTTTAATGGCACCGGAGGAAACAAGAACCTCGGGCCGCGTCGAACCTGTGGACACGGCAAAACACGGTATTCCGGCGCGCCGCGAGGTTTCGACGTCTATGACGGAATCCCCCACGTATATCGTTTCGTCCTTTTCCGCATTGAGCCGTTTCATGGCAAAAAGCAACGGTGCAGGGTCGGGCTTTGGCGGAAGCCCGTCGTTCAAGACAAGCACCGCCTGAAAGTGGCCCTCCAGGTCGAATTCCCCGATGAGATTCTTCAAAGACCCCCGGTTTGACACAACCCCGCAGGCAATGTCCATGCTTTTCAGTGTTTCCAGAAGACTTGTCACTCCGGGCAGGAGTTTCAGGTATTTCCTTTCCAGGGATGAAATGTTTTCGCGGTAATATAGAAGCCATTCCTCCCTGCATTCCCCCCACAGGGCTTCCATGGCTTGTCTCATGGGAAGGCCTATGGTGCGGAAAACTTCTTCTTTCGGAGGTTTCCTGAGGGAAAAGACCCGCGACAGCCGTTGCAATCCCCAAGCAACTCCAGCACTGCTGTCAATAAGGGTCATGTCAAAGTCGAAAAGAACGTTTTTCGTCCTCCCTGCGATCTCGAGTACCGGCTTTCCGGTTCGGCTGACCCCAGTCATGCTCCAGGTCCTTTCAGTGCCTGGGGGTTCAGCAGAGACTCCGGTCTCTTCCCGGATACAACTCTTTGAATATTTTTCACCACGTAGGATGTTATCTTTTCAAAGGCAACGTCGGTAATTCCACCGATATGGGGAGTAACCACAACCCGCGGATCCGAAAGCAGAGGGTCTTCCGGATCGGCGGGTTCATCCCAGAAAACGTCCAGGCCCGCTCCGGCCAGAATTCCCTTTTCCAAAGCCCTTTCAAGGGCCGCTCTTTCGACCAGTCCCGCCCGTCCTACATTGACAAAAAAGCTCTTTTCGGGGAGAAGGCCGAAAAATTTCCCGTCGGCGAAACCCCGCGTAGCCTCGTTCAGCTCCAGGGCAAGCACGACGAAACGGCTTGCATCCAGGGCCCCTTTCAGGTCATCCAATCCGTACAAACCATCGAGACCAAGTTTTTCGTGCTCCCGTCGTCTGGTCCTGTTGACTCCGGCAATCCTCATCCCGAAGCCTCCCAGGCGCTCCACGATACATTGCCCGACATTTCCGAGCCCTATTACAACGGCTTTCTTCCCCCAGAGTGAGATCCCCTGGGGGGCATAAAGACGCTTTTTCTCGATGTTTTGCATCGCCTTGGCGTACCTCCGCGCCAGGATCAGCATGTGAAGGACGGCGATTTCGGCGACACCCTCAGCGTTTCCCGTCCCCCGGGAGGGAACGTTTGCAACGAGGACACCCCTTTTGGAACAGGCATCGATATCTATTTTTTCGACACCGACCCCCCACTGCTGGACAAGTCTCAATCCGGGTGCCTTGGCCAGCAGCTCTTCCGTAACAGGCATCGGGCCAGTGACGAGAATCCCGGCATCTTTGGCCAGCTCCGGCAGTTCGGCAGCCGATGCCGCGACGAAAAGCCTGTGTCCCGCCAACAGGGGTCTGAAATGAGGCAGCAGCCTTTCGAAGGCCTTGCCGCCGAAAAGAATATTCACGGGTTTTCACCTCCTGAGGCCGCCCGTGCCTCTTTACAGGTTTTCTTCCAGATCGAGAGCCTTCTGGTCTCCGGAATCGATGTCACTTCCCAGCCCGAGCAGTTCTTTCATCTGGAGAGCATTTTTCACGGCATAATCACGAAAACAGTTATTGAACATAATGAACACCTGCCCCGTGGAACCACCGAGGCGCTTTGTCTCCTCCACAAAGACCGCGAGCTCTGCGGGATCATATCGGTATGCGAAACGTTCGGCCACTGTGGCTCCCTTTTTGATCCACCCGTCGCTGTTCCTTCCATGCAGCCTCAAGACCGTCGCCCAGGTTGCGGTAACGTGCCATTCAAAGGGGACCGTCCAGAGCAGGCGCGGTTCATCCACAGCAACATAGGCCATGTTTTCTTCTCGAAGCAGATCTAGAAACCTTTCCTTTTGCCCCTTTTCCATCCACGAGCGATGACGCACCTCCAAGGCCACTCTCGCGGGCCTGCTGATTCCGGCCAGCCGCCTGATGTAGTCAAGCGCTGATTCGCTGTAATCGAAAGAAGGCGGAAACTGGAACAACAGGTATCCCAGCCTGCCCATCCGGTGAAGAACCATCGCCCGTTCGTAAAAAATGTCCCAAAGTTCTCTTCTGTATTCTTTCGGCAGGTCCTGAAGCCGTATACGCTCCTTTTGGCCCTCCTTCCGGAATCGTGACGGGAGGGACGCCGTATTTACAGCATGATGCGTGAAAAGCCCAAAGGACTTGATATTGAAGACAAAGTCCGGCGGAGTCCGCGAAACCCACTGGTAGAGCACAGCCTCCGAGGGAATCGCATAAAAGCTGCTGTCGATTTCCACGGTGTCGAAACGGTTTGCATAAAACCTCAGTCTTGAGGCGGCATCGCCTGCCTGTGCAGGGTACCATCCGCTTGACAAAAGGCTTTTGTCGCTCCAGGAGCATGTCCCGACCCGTATCTCGCTCATCTTGCCCTCCAGAAAAAAATGTCCGACCATCTCACGAAAAGATTGTCTCCCTCTCTTTATCCTTGCACCGGCCCCCTCGAGCGGCTATTCTTGAATTCCACCCCGCGAGCTGTCGGCTCCGGGCCGGTTGACCCAGTCACTGAAAGGACGTGTAACCATGATACTACAGGGAATGTTCGCCCCTATCCCGACACCTTTTTCTCCCGAGGGGAAAATCGCTTGTGAAGCTCTCAAAAAAAACATCCTCCACTGGAAACACACGCCCCTCGACGGTCTCGTCATCGCGGGCTCGAACGGCGAATGGCCCCTCCTCAGTTTTTCAGAAAGAGTAGAGCTCTTCAAGGCGTGCACCAGGCTCTCGGGCAAAAGATTCACGATCATTGCCGGCACCCATTGTGCGTCCACTTCAGAAACCGCCGAACTGAGCATCGCCGCCGCCGAGGCGGGCTGCGACGCCGTTCTTGTTCTTCCCCCGCATTATTATAAGGGCCAGAACTCCCATCGCGCTGTTCTCAAATATTTTACCGATATTGCCGAGGTTTCACCCATTCCCGTCGTACTTTACAATATGCCCGCAAATACTGGATGGAACCTCGACTGGCACATCGCCTCCGAACTCTCGCACCACGAAAACATCGCGGGCATCAAGGACAGTTCCGGCGACATAGTCCAGATCGCGCTGATCTGCAAAAACGCCGCAACGGATTTCAGCGTGTTCGCCGGATCCGGGAGCTTTCTGCTCCCTGCTCTCTCCGTCGGGTGCAACGGGGCGACCATGGGTGTCGCCAATATCTTCCCCGACGCCTGTCGCGCCATTTTCGACGCGTTTTCCAGTAAAAACATGGCCCTTGCGCGTCAGCTTCAGCTCGCACTCATTGACATCAACCAGGCCGTCACAAAGCGTTTCGGCGTACCGGGCCTGAAGGCCGCCATGGACCACGCAGGGCTCTATGGCGGCCCGCCAAGGCCGCCGCTCGAACCGGTGAATGACACGGTTCATCGGGAGATCGTTAAAATTCACGATGAGTTTAAAAAATTTTACGAGGAGGTTTCTTCATCATGAAAAAAATGCTCGTTTTTCTCGGAAGCCCCAGAAAGGATGGAAATACTGAAAAGATGGCCCTGGCCTTTGCGGAAGGTGCCCGCGAAGGCCATGCCGATGTCGACTATGTCCGCCTGGGTGAAAAGGCCATCAAGCCATGCATCGACTGCCGCAAATGCTGGGAGAATGGCAGACACTGCATTCTCGAAGACGACATGGAAGCCCTTTACACGGCCATTGACGACGCCGACGTCCTTGTCTTCGCCGCCCCCCTGTACTGGTACACCTGGAGCACCCAGATCAAGGCCCTCTGGGATCGCCTTCTGCCCTATGCATCCGACAAGGCATCAAGAAACCTCAGGGGAAAGGGCTGCGTCCTCCTTGCAGCCGGAGGCGACGTTGCAAGTGACGTCTTCGAGGGCATGGATTTTGCACTGGACAAGTCCGCGGCCCTGTTGGGAATGGAAATCCTCGGCAGGGTTCACGCTTCCGGCGTGCACGGGCCTGAAGACATCGAGGGGACAGACCGGCTTGAAGAGGCGAGAAGACTGGGAAGGGAATGTACCCGGTAATTTCCCCAAAAAGGGTCACTGAAAGGACGAAAGCGGCCTGGTTACCGCTTTCGTCCTTTTTTGCCCCTTCTGGACCTTTCTAGAAAGAAACGGGGTACATGCTCGTTTCGTGGTATCCGGTCACGACCGGCCATGGGCCCTTGAGCAGCCTGTCAAGTTCAGTGTCACCCGTATCGACGAGCAACGGCCTGCCCGCCAGCGAGGCCAGCTTGTGAGGCGTTGCAGCAACAAGGATGTTATCCTTCTCCGTTGCCCGGATAACCCTGGGGCTGATTTGCTGGTTTCCACGGCCGAAGATGTATCCCTGTCCTCCGATAGGACTTACGATGATCGTGCATGGCTGGCTTTTGACGAGATCGAGTAGCTGCTGTTCGTTCAGGTCCTTTGCCAGGAGTTTGCGATCTTTCACGGCATCGATCCCCAGAAGCGTCTTTTCGGCTCCGAGACGCCGCGCAACCTCCCGGACCGTGGTCCCTGGAGCCAGGATATACACTCTTTCCGCCAGCATTCTTTCAACAATATCTGCCGCGACCGCCTGCTGCGAAACCTGTTCAGAGGCCGCCGAGCCGGCCTTTGACCCCTGTACCCGCCCCCGGTCCCAGGGCACCGCAAGGTATCCGTAAAGTCTGGCCTGGACCCGGTCGTTTCTGAAGGCGTCCTCGTCGATATCCATGACTTCCATTTCCTTTGTCCGTCCCCTTGCTCCACCGAAAAGGAACCTCACGGCCATCTCTCCGGCCTTTTGCGGACTGACGGCAAAAACACCTGAATGGATCTTGACTCCCGCCGGAATGCCTAAAGCGGGCAGGGACGTCCCTATGGCTTCGCACACGTCCCGGGCGGTCCCGTCGCCTCCCGCAAAGAGGATGAGATCGACGCCGCCCTTGAGCATCAGCTGTGCCGCCCGGATCGTGTCACCGCTCGTGGAAGATTCTCCCTGGAAATGATCGAGAACGATCCTGTAATCAAGCCCGGCTTCCGCGACGGTCTTTTCGCCCATAGGCCCCACACAGGTCAGCACCTCAAGGTCACCCCGATGGGGCTGTAAAGCCCCGAGGGCGTCCCGCGCCCGGAATTCGGCGCGCGGGACCGCTCCTCTTCGCAGAGCCTCTTCATAGGTGCCCCGGCCGTCGGTCCCCTTGAGACCCACGGGCCCGCCCATGCCGGCAATGGGGTTGACGATCACCCCGAGGCGATTCATGACTTTTGCAGGACCCCCTGCTTTTTCGGCTCGAAATAACCGTCGAATTTTTTCCTGTAAGCCCGCCAGGTTGTGGCCCACTTGGACGGATCGTCGAGGTAGTCATGATCCACATGGTGGATCGTGCTCTTGTGCGGCGCCGTCTTGAGTGTCTCGGGGTCTTCGTAGGCTTCTTTCGCCACGTGTTCGAGTATGGCGATAAACTCGTCGAGCTCGTCCTTGGAATAAGACTCCGTGGGCTCTATCGTAACGGGTTCGGGGACAATCCAGGGCTCATGGCTTGTCCAGTAGTGAACACCGTAGTCAAACATGCGGTTCTGGATATCCCCCGTGGTAATACCCGTCTCTTTGGTCAGCTCTTCCCAGCTGTAGCGGACCTGTTCAACCCTCAACTCACCTTTTGCATAGGGTGCCGTGCATCCTTTGATGCCGAGAATCTTCTTGAAAACGTAATTGTTGTTCAGTACCGCCACCTTTGCGGCCTCGAGTATGCCTTCCGCCCCGAGACTGCGGATCCACGCGTAAGCCTTGAGGATGACCGGAACGACACCGTAGAAATCCTTGACTTTGCCGATGGTGTTCGGGACGTCGTAATCAAGGAAATACCTGTCCTGCGTTTCGTCATGGGAAACCAGGGGAACAGGCAAAAACTGTGCCATTTCTTCTGTTGCGCCCACCACACCGCCACCGGGCCCGCCACAACCGTGAGGGGCCGAGAATGTTTTGTGCAGATTGAAAAAGCAAAGATCGAATCCAGCCTCACGCGCGCGGGTAAGCCCCATGATACCGTTGAGATTGGCCTGGTCGTAGCTGCAGATTCCTCCGGCTTCGTGAACGATCTCGGTAAACTCCTTGATCCTCGAGTTATAGATCCCGATATCCTCAGGGTTTGTAATAAGAAGCGCAGCGGTCCGCTCAGAAACCGCGGCCTTGAGTGCTTCAATATCCGGGCGTCCGTCTTCGCCGGGATATATGGTGATTACCTTGAAGCCTTTCAGCTTGCTTACCGCCGCATTTGAAGGATGGGAGAAAATGGTGGTGATGATTTCATCCCTCGTATCCGATTCGCCCCTGCTGTCGACCCATTTCCTGATGATCGAGGCAATGGTCAAAAGCGCGTGGGATCCTCCGCCCGGATGCAGGCTGAACCTGTCCATTCCGGAAATCTCCCGAAGGCAGAGGTCCGTCTCGTAAATCATCTTGAGGACTCCCTGAACAGTAGATTCGTCCTGACAGGGATGCAGTTCGGCCACCTTCGGATTTGCAGCGAGCTGCTCGTTGATCTTGGGGCTGTACTTCATGGTGCATGTCCCCTGGCCGACATCGACATTGAGGTCCGCACCGAGGTTTTCCTGTGAAAGCCGCAGGTAATGCCGCAATACGCGCATCTGCCCCATTTCGGGAAGATTGGGCTCCACGCTTCGTTTCATCCCTTCCGGAATATGGACCTCAATGTTTTCGCCATCGAACTCCGGTACCAGCACACCCCGTTCGCCCGGTTTCGAAATCTCGTATATGATCGGTTCGTCCCAGCGTGCCTGGTGGAAATCCCTGAGCTTGGTCTTTATATTCATTCCCATGTCATTCAACTCCCTTTTCGAAAATCGCGTTTCTTACGCGACGGCCCTTTGCAGCGCGCTCGCCAGTCTGTCTATGTCAGGTGCGCTGTGAATTTCCGTCACCGCGAAAAGTCCGCTTTCTCCGAGAGCCGGGTACGCTGCGGAAAGGTCCACACAGCCGAAGATTCCTTCGGCCCTGAGGCTGTCGTTGATTTCTTTCACTGATTTTTTCGTCCCGTCGAAATTGAGGGCGAAATCCTTGAAGAAAGCTCCTTCCGGAAAAAGCGGTTTAACTCCCGGGATAGACGAAAGCCGTTTTCTCGCGTAGGCATTCCGCTTGAGTATGCCCTCGCCGAGTTCGCGCATGCCCCTGGGTCCCATGAGCCCCAGATACACGCCTGCGGTGATTGCCCAGAGAGCGGCCGCGGTTCCAACGAACTCTTTTGCGTTTTCCCGGTCGTGAAAAGAAAGGCGCTCCCAGGCGACATCACCGAAACCCCATTCTTTGTGGCTCGTCGGGGCGATGCCGAAAAGCCTGGAAGGGTATTCGGAAACGAATTTTTCCTCGTCCCTGGTGGCGATAAATCCCGCCCGGGCCCCTCCATAATACATGTGCATTCCCAATGGCTGCAGATCGCCGCAAACTATGTCCGCACCGTGACTCGCCGGCGGTGCAAAGACACCGAGCGAGGATGGGTCACATCCCACAACGAGAAGGCCTCCCGCCTCGTGGACCTTTTCTGCGATTTTTCCTCCGCGGGTCTCAACGGCGCCGAAATAGGACGGGTTCTCAATGTAGACCGCCGCCGTGTCTCCGTCGAGGGATGTCTCTATCTTCCCCACATCCACGGTGCCGGTGTTTTCGTCGAAGTCCACGAGATCGACGGCGATGTCGGGATGGCAGTAGTTTTGGATCACCCTGATCCTGTCGGGATGGGAATTCGCGGCAACGACAACCCGGTTTTTGCCCGTGATCCTGGACGCCATGCGGAGCGACGTGGCCGCCGCCTGGGACCCGTCGTAGGTGGGGACATTGACGGCATCCATATCAACGAGTTCGGCCATCATGCTGGCGTATTCGAAAAGCGCCTGGAACCTTCCGTGATCTTCATAGGGTTCACCGGCATAGGCTGTCAAAAATTCCGATCTCCTGTTGATTTCATCGCAGACGGCGGGCACATGATGCTGCCAGCAGCCGCCTCCGAGAAAGCTCAGCGAATCGCGGCAGGAAACATTTTCCTGCATCATGTCTTCCACGTGCCGTTTCAGATCCCACTCCGCGGGAAGCGCTCCTGGAAGATTCAGCACTCCCTTTACGCGAAGCTCCTCCGGGATTCCCTTGTAGAATTCGTCGATGCTTGGAACCCCTATGGCCTCCAGCATCTCCTCCTGGATACGAGGGTCTGAATTCGGGATATAGGGATGGGCCATTTTCGACTTGCTCATGAATATTCCTCCTCTTGTAAGTTCTTCCGGGTGTTGTGGGGAATCAGGCTGTTCCGCCGCCGTCGACAACGATGTTGGCCCCTGAAACCCAGCTCGAAAGATCGCTCGCCAGGAAATATACGGCCTTGGCGATGTCTTCGGGTTCTCCGAGCCTTGCCAGCGGGCGGTCGGCGCTTTCGGCCAGCCACTCGCCTTCGTCGATCCCCAGCTGTCTCGCCTCATCCCTCAGAAGGGGCGTGTCGGTATCACCGGGGGAGACACAGTTGACCCTGATTTTCTGTGGACCGTGATCGATGGCCATGGCTCTCGTCAGGTTGGTGATGCCGCCTTTTGCCGCACAGTACGCCGCAGCATTCGGGCCGCCTTTGATCCCCCAGCCGGATCCGATGTTGATGATGCTCCCGCCGCCCCCTGAAGCCATCAGGGGGATGAGGTGCTTGGATACAAGGAAGGCTCCCTTGAGCCCCACGTCGATGACGATATTCCAGTCCTCTTCGGTCAGGTCGACGACACTCTTTCTCCTGATGACACCGGCACAGTTGACGAGGACATCCACCCGTTTGAAACGTTCTTTCATTCTCTCCGCCACGGCCTCGCACTGCGCTTCGTCGGTGATATCGCATTCCATGAAACATGCGCCCGAGGCGATTTCTTCCGCAGCCGCCTCGCCTTTCTGCTTTGAGATATCAAGAAGCACCACTTCGGCACCCATGTCTGAAAGGAACCCGGCACACCCTTTGCCGATGCCGGAAGCCGCACCGGTTACCACCGCGACCTTGCCTTTCAGGCTGAACAGTTCTTCATGCTTCATCTGGTCTTCCTCCTTCTGCAGATTCAGGTTTTCAGGTTCTCAGACAAGTCCCGCTGTCTCCCCGCCGTCTATCGGGACGTTCGCCCCCGTAATATAGGACGCCTGGGATGACGCGAGAAAGGCAAACAGCGCCGCCACTTCCGACGGTTTTGCGTGCCGCTTGAAGGGAATTTTCTCGTTGACCTTTTCGAGCATTTCTTCCGTATATTCCGCTTTCTGCATCGGTGTGAGGACATACCCGGGGCTCAGGCAGTTCACCCTGATATCGGGTGCGAACTCCAGGGCCAGAGTCTTCGTGAGAAGAATCACTCCCGCCTTCGAGGCGTTGTAATCGGCGTACAGGGGATGCCCCTCCATTCCGTTCGTCGATGCCGTCATCAGGATGGCTCCACCCTTTCCCGCCTTCATGCGTTCCGCCGCGGCCCGCGCGAAAAGGAACATCCCTCCGAGGTTGATTCCCAGCACGTTTGTCCACTGTTCATAGGTAACCTCCGTGAAGGGGTTCCTGACACTGATTCCCGCGTTTGAGACGAGTACGTCGAGACCGCCGAATTCGCTGTCCATCCTGGCGAAAGCCTTTTCGACATCTTCTGGGGAACTGACGTCACCCTCGAGGGCAAGTTCAATTCCAGGGTGTTCGGCCATCAACCGTTCAAGGGCCTTCGCATCCCTGTCAAAAACGGCAACCCGGCAACCTTCCGCGAGAAACCGTACAGCCGTGGCTTCCCCGATCCCGCTCGCACCACCGGTGACGAGAACCCTCCGTCCTTTCAGATCGTCATACATCTGAAACGCTCCTTTCGAAGAACTTGAAATTCCCCTTTTCAATAATGGTATACATGGTATACTACGTATACATGCTTTTGTACATGATCCGCCCTGAAACGTCAACCCCTGGACCGAAAATACCACCTCAGGGCGGTTCCGACGATCGTCGCCGCATCCAGAGGATCAACATTTTCTTCGATCTGGTACAATCTGTGCTCATCGGAAAGGCAGCATGACGGAACGTCGGAAACGGGCATACACCGGGAGGAACGCTTATGAGAACGCCCAATGATTTTTCCACAGCCTCGGAATATGTGTACCGCGAACTGAGAAAAAGAATTTTCGGAAAGAAACTCCGGGCCGGTCAACGTCTCCCGGAAGCATCGATTGCCCGGGAACTGGAGGTCAGCCGGACGCCCGTACGGGAAGCATTGAGAAGGCTTGCCAACGAGGGGCTCGTCGATTTCGTTCCCAACCTGGGCGCCCGCCTCGTGTTCCCGACAACGGAAGAAGTCCACGATGCCTACGAGCTCCGGGAATACCTCGAACGCCTGGCCATAAGGAAGGCGGCTCAAAGGATCCGGCCGCCCGATCTCTACCGGCTTGAGGAGAATATCCACGAAGAGGAAAAGGCCTTCGCCGAAAGAAAGCTCGATGATTATCTGCGGGTAAATATCGCGTTTCACCGCATCATTGCAGAATCCAGCGGGAACCGGATGCTCGCGGAATTCGTCGGAAACGTTCTTTCCCGAATTTACGTCTACATGGTCCTCTTCGAATCCTTTTTCGACTTCGAATCAAACCCCAGCCTCGAAGAACATCGGCAATTGCTCGAGGCTCTCCGCCAAAAAGACGCTGATCTCGCTGAAAACCTCATACGCACCCATGTCGACCTTTCGAGAAAGGCATTAAAAAATCCCTGAAGCGTTTTCTTTAAAAAAAATCAGACAAGTCACCGGATAGGCGAAACCGGCGTGTATACACGCCG
>JBNGCT010000020.1:0-20138 GCA_049974965.1 Thermovirgaceae bacterium | reverse complement strand
ATTATCGCCTTGGCGGTCTGCTCCGCCGTTTCCCTTTTCCTCCTGCTCTTCCCCGAGCCGGTGTTGAAGATCTTCTCCTCTGACTCCGCGCTGCTAAAGATGGGTCCCCACGCCATCCGGCTGATGGTGGCTGGATTCTTCCTGGCGGGCTTCAACAAGGTGGGGGGCGCCGTTTTCCAGGCCCTGGGAAAGGCCCGGCCGGCTTTTATCGTCAACATGGCCCGGCCAATCCTGTTTTTCATACCCCTGCTTTTGCTTTTGCCAAAGATTTTGGGGCTCGACGGCGTGTGGCTTTCCTTCGCCGGAGCCGATGTGCTTTCTTTCATCCTGACCCTCCTTCTGCTTTTGCCCGAGGCCCGAAACCTGAAATCCCTCGAGACTTCACCAGAGGGGGCCTGACCGGCGTGGAAGAATCCTTCGGCAAGTGGATTTCCATCATCCATCGCAACCTCTGTGCCTACATGAACCAGAGCCTTCCGGGAAGCGACATCGGCTACGGCCCGAAGCGCTTTCTGATCGAAATCGCCCTCTTCCCGGGCCTGACCCAGGAGGAAATTTCCGAACGGCTCCTCATGGACAAGACCACCACGGCGAGGGCCGTGAAGGAACTCGAGAAAAAGGGCTACATCACCAGGAAGCGGGATCCTGAAGACCGACGGTGCAGGAGGCTCTGGCCCACCGAACAGGGGAAAGCCTTCGCCCCGAGGGTCATTGAGGCACGCAAGAGGGCCCAGGAAGCGCTGGCGGAGGGCTTCACTGAAGAGGAACGGGCGAGACTGGCTTCATTGCTGAAAAGGCTTTCCGAAAACGCTGCCAGCCTGCGTCGTGAAACGGGGTCCAAAGAGAAACCGGCGCAGCAAGGCGGCCCACCAAATCCCTCAGGCTCTTTGGACCGCAACTGAGTGCTTCTTTGCGGCAGGTTCAGGCCTTGCCCTCACTTTCCAGCATGGCCGAGGAACCGCCCCCTGCCTTCTCTGTCGGTAACTTCCCCATCCTGCATGATAACTTCCCCCCTTGACAAGGTGCAGACGGGCCGGCCGGTCACCTTCCAGCCCTCGTAGGGCGAGAAATCCACGGCCATGTGAAGCTCGTCAGTCGACAACGTCCACTCCGGGCGGGGGTCAAAGAGGACAATGTCTGCGTCAGAACCTGGCAGGAGCGTGCCCTTTTTCGGGTACCACCCCATGAACCGGGCCGGAGCGGATGATGTGACCCTGACGAAATCTTCTATTGAGAGTTTCCCTTTCCTGACGCCCTCGGAATGAAGCAGGATTCTCGAGGTTTCCACACCAGGAAGGCCGTAGGGAAGGTCTGTAAAAGTTCCTTTCCAGGTTTTCTGTCTTTTCGTGAAGGGACAATGGTCGGTGGTCAGAAAGTCAACCTCGCCCAGCGCAAGGCCTTGCCAGAGCCGCTGGTTGTCGGCTTCCGTTTTCAGACTGGGGCTCGCCGAAAACAGATGACCCTCCGGCCTCCCGTAAACATCGCTGGTGAGGAGAAGATACTGGGGACAGGTCTCGCAGCTCATTGCCGCTTTTGCCTTCCTCTGCCTGAGGACTTCCTCCATCCCCAGGGCCGAACTCAGATGGACCACGTGCACACGGGCACCGGTCCGCCCGGCGATCCATCCGACGGTGTCCACGGCCAGGGCCTCGCAATCATCCGGCCGGGTCACGGCAAGGTTTCGCATGTCACCCGCCCCGTCTGAGGGGAGCCGCTCCATGAGCCTGTGTATGACGTCATCGTCCTCGGCATGAACCAGCGCCGTCGCACCCAGGGAAAAGACGGCCCGGAAGGCTTCCAGAAGCTGCCCGTTTTTCGTCCTTCGGCCGGAATCTCCGTAGGCGGTGAAAAACTTGAAAGTCCGCAGCCCCTTTTCGAAGACATCGGCCATCTCCCGCACCCGGCTGTCATGCCAGCCGACGATTTCCACATGAAAGGAATAATCCACCATTGCGGGAGCGGCCGTCTCGAGCCGAGACCTGAGGTCATCCCCCAGAGATGTCTCCGGCGCTCCGACGGTAAAATCCACGATGGCCGTGATCCCCCCATAGGCCGCCGCTTTCGTCCCCGTCAGGAAATCATCGCTCGAAGAGGTTCCACCTACAGGTAAAGCCATGTGGGTATGGATGTCGATGCCCCCGGGAAGGACATATAATCCTTCCGCTGAAATCTCGTGCTTTCCCTTGAGATCTTCACCCAGAGCGGCGACGGTTTCGCCTTCTACCGCAAGATCTCCATCATACCGGAATTCCTCCGTGACGACGGTCCCGTTCTTGATAACCAGGTCGTACATTCTTATCGCCCCTCCTTGACATAAGGGATCCCGAGATAGGCTGGAACATTGAAGCGTCTTCTGGCGATTGTCGCCATGATGGTCAGGATGTAGGGAAGGGCGATGACGAACTCATTGGGAATCGCGACAACACCCGACGTACGGATCACTATGGAAAGCGCATCCGCCAGGCCGAAAACCAGGGCTCCGACCAGAACGCCCGCCGGGTTCCAGTTCCCGAGGAAACATATGGCAAAGGCGATCCAGCCCCGCCCCCCGATGATGTTCTCCGTGAAAAGGCCCAAAAAGCCCAGGGAATAAAATGCTCCCGCCAGTCCATCCATGGCTGAGGAGAAAAGCACTATACCGAATCGGACTCTTTCCACGTTGATCCCCGCCGCGTCCACGGCCTCGGGGTTCGCACCCGCCGACCGGATGACCAGGCCCGTCCTGGTCTTGTAAAGTACCCAGAACCCGGCGGCGATGAGCGCAAAGGCCGAGTAGGTCAGGATATTCTGGTTGAAGAAGGCCTTCCCGACAATGGGCAGGTCGCTCAGAACCGGAATGGCTATAACCGGCAGGAGGTCCACCTGCAGGGGAAGGAGCGGAACACCGAAAAAGACACGATACAGATACAGGGCAAGCCCCGGCGCGAGAATGTTGATGGCCGTCCCCGTCACGATCTGGTGTTGCTTCAGGTACACCGTGATGTAGCCGTAGACCGCTCCCGTCAGCAGGCCTGCAAGGACCGCCGATGCAAGACCCAGGACAAGGCTTCCGGTCATGTAGGTTCCGACAAAGCCGGCCCAGGCACCCATGAGAAAGGTCCCCTCGATGGCGATGTTCATGACGCCGGTCCTTTCCACGAAGACCTCTGCCAGTGCCCCGATCATCAGGGGAGTACTCATCATCACCGTATTGGCCAGAATACTCTCGATGATCATGGCTGTTCCTCCTTCTCTTCACGGCGGAGCCTTTTTTTCTCCATGGAAAGGATTATGCGATGCCTGAGATAGTACGAAAAGATGACCGACAGCATGACGAAGCCTTCCATGATGCCGATAATGCTGGACGGAACCGGTGAAGTCTGTACCACCATGTTTCCACCCACCTTCAACGCTCCGAAGAGTATCGCCGCAAGAACGATGCCCAACGGGTGGGCGTTTCCCAGTATGGCGATGCCGATGCCCTCGGCCCCTATATAGGGGTTGAAGCCCTGTACGAGCATGTGCTGAATGCCGTTGACCTCCATGAATCCGGCAAGGCCTGCAAAGGCACCGCTGATCAGAAAGACCAGGACGAAAACCTTTTTCTCTCTTATGCCGGCGTACCGGGCACTGTCTTTGTTCATGCCCACGGCACGGATCTGGAAACCCAGCGTGGTTTTCCACAGGATAAACCAGGCCAGGGCTGCAACCAGGAGGGCCACCACGAATCCCCAATGAAGCCGCGTGTGAGGGACCAGCTTGGGAATGATCGCCTGGGGGGCGATCACGTCCGTCTGGGGATATTCACCCTTGCTCTCTATGAGAGGTCCCCTGATCAGGTAATTCATGATGGCCACGGCCACGTAGGTTGACATGAGGCTTATCAGAAACTCATTGGCCCCGAAGCGGGCCTTGGCGAACCCTATGAGAGACCCCCACGCGCCGGCGGCCAGGGCGCTCGCAGCAAGACACAAGGGGAGCAGGATGATTCCCGGAAGTGTGTCAAGGTACAGCGCGCATGAAACCGTTGCAAGACATCCGATATAAAACTGCCCTTGGGCGCCGATGTTGAACAGAAAGGCCCGGAAGGCGAAACCGAAGGCCAGCCCAGTCAGGATCAAGGGGGCCGCCTTGGCGAAAATATCGGCGAAATTGTACATGTCCCGGAAGGCGTAAGTCACTATTCTGCCATAGACCTCGAAGGGGTTGAGATTCAACAAAAGCAACATGGCGCCGCTCAGGCCAAGACCGAAGAAAACAGACCATACCGGGAAGAGGGCAAGAAAAATACGCATCCTACGATTCATCGGGAAGCACCCCCATCATCACCAGTCCTATTTCCTCGATGTCGGCTTTCCCTGAATCGAAGAATTTCAGTATCCTGCCGCGGTACATGACGCCGATCCTGTCTGAAAGGGACAGGATTTCAGACAATTCCGTGGAAACCAACAAAATCGCCTTTCCCGCGGCACGCGCCTCAAGCAGGGTCCGGTGAACATAATCCGCTGCACCGAGATCCAGCCCTCTCGTCGGCTGCACCGCGACCAAGAGGGAGGCAGCGACATCCATCTCCCTTGCGACAACCACTTTCTGCTGGTTCCCGCCGGACAAGTCCCGGACCCGTTCCTCAGGAGAAAATGCTTTTATCGAATACTTGCCGATAAGCTTTTCGGAATAGTCGCGAATCGCTTTCTCCTTCAGGACGCCCTTTCTTGAAAACTCTTCCGAGCCGAAACGCTTCAAGATCAGGTTCTCTTCCACGGACATATCCAGCACAAGGCCCTCCCTGTGCCGGTCCGATGGGATGTACCCGACGCCGTATCCGATGATCTCGTCCGCATCCTTACCCTGGATCGCCGTCCCCTTGAGCCGGATTTCGCCTTCAGCAGCTGCCCGCAGACCACATATCGCCTCGGCGAGTTCCTCCTGCCCGTTGCCACTGACGCCGGCAAGACCAAGGATCTCGCCCCCGGCGATTTCGAGGTCGAGATTTTCAACAGCCCAATGGCCGCGGCTTCCTTTCACACGGAGTCCAGAGATTTGGAGGACTTTCTCTGCGGCACCCCTTCCGGGTGCCGCTTTCTTCCCGATCTCCTCCACCTCGCGCCCAACCATCATTCTTGCCAGGGCCTTCTCGGAGGCGTCTTCCCGCGGGAGTTCACCGGCAACCTTTCCGTTTCTGAGGACTACGATGCGGTCGGCGATTTCCAGTACTTCCTGGAGTTTGTGGGTAATAAAAACGACGGAATTGCCCTCCCGCGTAAAATCCCTTATGAAGTCAAAGAGCCTTTCGGTCTCCTGGGGAGTGAGGACCGCCGTCGGTTCGTCCATGATAAGAGTCTTCGCGCCCCGGAACAGCGCTTTCAGTATCTCCACCCGCTGCTGTATCCCCACCGGGAGTTCGTATACCAGTGCGTCAGGCTCTACTTCGAGTCCGTAGGCCTCGCCGATCCTGGTGATTTCCCGTGCCGCCGCTTCCTCGGATATTTTTGCCTTCGGCCCCCTGCCCGCCCCAAGGAGGACATTTTCCAGAACGCTATGGACGGGAACCAGGGTGAAGTGCTGGTGAATCATCCCGATCCCGAGATTCATGGCATCCTGGGGGGACCGTATCGTCACCCTGCGGCCTTCCACTATGATTTCCCCGGCATCAGGCTGGTACATGCCGTAAAGGATTTTCATCAGCGTCGACTTGCCCGCTCCATTTTCCCCAAGGAGGGTCAAAACCTCTCCCTTTCGGACATCAAGGCTCACGTGATCGTTGGCAACCACTCCCGGGAAATACTTTGCTATTCCTTTCAGTTCTACAGCCGCTTCCGCCTTACCCGCCGTTGTTTGCATCGTCATGGGCACCACCGCTCAAGGCATGTTGAAGAAGCGGGGAGCATCCGCTCCCCGCCCACTGGTCAGGTTACACTCTCATCAATCAAGGGGTTCCGGGAACTGCGAAAGGAATTTCAACAGACGCCCTTCGGTGATCGCTTTTTCCGCTTCCGAAACGATGGCCCGTGTTTCTGGTCCCACTTCGTCGGTGTAGGCCACTTCCACGATCCCTTCGGCGATCCCCGCTTCGTTCACGACAGGCTCGAGTTCGCCGTCGAGATATTTCCCCACGGCCCAGACGTACATGGACTTGAAATTGAAGAACACGCTCGCCACAACAGTTCCGGGAGCGACGTCATTCTGGTTGCTTGCGAAGCCGACGAACCTGGCCCCCTTCTCCTTCGCCGCCTGGATAGCGCCGAGGCCCACCTGGTTGGCGTAAAAGAACAGCACGTCGGCGCCGTCGTCGATCATTGAGCCAGCCATCTGTTTCCCCAGGGCCACATCGTCCCAGGAGTTGGCATAGGCCCTTGCTGCCTTGACTTCAGGAGTCCCCACACGCGCGCCGAACTCAAAGGTGTTCAAAAGCCTTATCATCAGCTTGTTCGGGAATCCGCCCACAAGGCCGATTTTTCCTGTTTCCGTCGTCTTACCGGCGATAATTCCGGCAAGGAAGCTGGCCTCATATTCCTTCGGCAAAATGGGCTTGACGTTCGGCTTTTGGGCGATCATGCCGTTGATGACGGTAAAAGTCGATTCAGGGTAGTTCGGCGCAACCCTCTTGGCGGCCTCATCGAACTGGGTTCCTGCCGCCATGATCAGATCGTAGCCTCGTTCAGCATAATTCCGGAAGGTCGATTCGTAATCGCTGGCCTGGACGTTTTCGACATATTCAATCTTCGTCCCCAGCTCCTCGTTTGCGGCAACCAGCCCGGCGTAGTTCGTGGCATTCCAACTCTGGTCATTGATCGGACCGGGCAGGATGAGCACCATCTTGTAGTCGCCGGGGGCCTTCGCCGACGCCGCACCGGCGAATCCCGCGACAAGAAGGGCCGTAACCACCATCAACACCGGGAAAATCCGTGCAAATCCCTGCTTTCTCAAAAGAAGCACCTCCCTTTCCGTTTCATTTCCTCTTTACATTTACATTTTACCGCACTGACACCGTCACGGCGGCACCGGCCTCAACCGATCTTCGAGACCTTGCCGAAGAGAGCCTCCTACCGCCCCCCCATGGTCAGTGCCATGACGGCCTTCGCCGTATGGAGCCTGTTTTCCGCCTCGTCATAAATCACGGAATGAGGGCCATCGATGACGGAATCCTCCACCTCGTTCACCCTGTCCGCGGGAAGGGCGTGCATGTAGAGTGAGTCCTTTGCAGTGAGGCCCATCATTTTTTCGGTGCATTTCCAGCCCTTGTTGGCCTCGAGCAGGGAGTCCACCACCTTGGTGTCCTCGTTGGTAACCCAGTTGCCCCAGTTTTTGGGGAAAACCACGTCGGCATCCCTGTATGCCTCCTCCTGGTCGTGGGTGATCCGAAGCGACCCGCCGTTGGCCTCGGCATAGGTCTTGGCCTTGTCGATCACCCAGTCGGGAAGCTGGTACCCTTCGGGATACGCCAGGGTGACGTCGATTCCGTACCTGGGGAAAAGCAGCACCTGGCTGACCGGAACGGAAATCGGCTTCTTGTGGGTCGTGGCATAGGCCCATATGACAGAGACCTTCAGGTTTTTCAGATTCTTCCCCCGTTTTTCCTGGATGGTCATGAGATCTGCTATGGCCTGGAGGGGGTGATAGAGGTCATCCTGCATGCTGATCACCGGTACCGTCGAATATTTCGCCATCTCGTTAAGATAGGCGTTGCCGACCTTCCAGAAACAGTTCCTGCACGCAATGGCATGCCCCATTCTCGACAGGATCACCGCCGTGTCCTTTGCGACTTCCCCGTGGGCGATCTGCATGTTGCTCGTATCAAGGAAGTGGGCGTGGCCGCCGAGCTGGGTGATGCCCGCCTCCATAGAGTTTCGCGTCCTGGTCGACTGTTCGAAAAACATCAGGAAAACCGTCTTGTTCGGAAGATAGTTTGTCGGCTGGTCCATTGCGAAAGCCCGCTTCAGGTCACAGGAACATTCCAGAAGGGTGTCTATCTCCTCCCGGGACCAGTCCTGAAGAGTGATGAAATGTTTCCCCCTGAAAATCGTCTGCATTCTTTTTTCTCCTCCTCTTCAATCGGCTTTTGCCAGCTTCAGTAATTCTGCACGTAAACCGACGGGATGACGGCATAGAGCGCCGCCGCTTTCACGAGCTCATCCTTCCAGGTCCGCTCATTCGGGGCATGGGCCTGATCTTCGTGCCCCGGCCCGAAACCAATGCAGGGAATGCCGTACCTCCCCATGATCGACACGCCGTTGGTCGAAAACCCCCATTTGTCGACGAAGGGTTCTTTACCGAAAAGGTCCCGGTAGGCTTTGACCGTCGCCTGGCATGCCGGGTGTTCCTCGTCCAGCACCCAGGTAGGGAAATAGCACTCCGTGGGATAGACAAGCCCCGTATAGGACGGGCGCTCGTAGGTATACATGGAGACCTCGGCTTTCTTCTCCTTTGCCGCGGGGAGGTTGCGGATCTCCTGGAGCGCACGCTCCCAGGTCTCGCCGTGAGTCAGTCGCCGGTCGATGGAGATCGAGCACCCGTCCGCCACGGCGCAGCGGGAGGGAGAACTGAAGAAGATCTCCGACACTGTGAGGCTTCCCTTGCCCAGGAAGGGGTCCTCGTGAAGATTCTCATGCAGCGCCCTGACTTCCTGCAGCAGGGGAGCCATCTTGTAGATTGCGTTGTCGCCCCGTTCCGGAACGGACCCGTGACAGCTCACTCCCCTCGTGGAGACCTTGATCTCCATTCGCCCCCGCTGTCCGCGGTAGATGTTGAGCGACGTCGGCTCTGTGATAACCACGAATTCGGGCCGGATCCCGTCCTCGTTGATGATGTACTGCCAGCAGAGGCCGTCACAGTCCTCCTCCTGGACCGTCCCGGTGACAAGCAGGGTGTAATCGTCCTCGAGCCCCAGGTCCTTTATGATCCTGGCACCGTAGACCATGGAGGCCATGCCGCCTTCCTGATCGCTTGCACCTCGCCCGACGATAATCTCGTCGTCCTCGAAACCCTCGTAAGGGTCATACTCCCAAAGGCTCCTGTCGCCTATCCCGACGGTGTCGATGTGGGCATCCATGGCAATCAGGCGGGGTCCATTGCCCACGTACCCCAGGATGTTGCCCATGGGATCAGTCTCTATCCGGTCGAATCCGACCTTTTCCATCTCTTCCTTTATCCGCAGGATGACACCCTCCTCGTTGCAGCTTTCGCTCGGGATGGCGATCATGTCCCGCAGAAACTTCGAGATGTCCCCGCGGTATGATTCTGCTTGCTTCAAAACCTTTTCAAAATCCACCGCAAACCAAGCTCCTTTCTTTGTGTTGTGCCTCTGAAAAACAGCCGTTTCAGGGCGCCATCCCCATCAGGCGCGGCAGAAAGAGGGAGATACCGGGCACAAAAGTAACGATCAGAAGGGCAATGACCACCATGATAATGAAGGGAAAGATCTCCCTGCTCAGCTGTTCTATTGTCAGCCGGCTGATCCCGCAGGCCACGAACAGACAGGCGCCCACCGGAGGCGTCATCAGTGCAATGTTGAGGGCAAGGACCATGATGATTCCGAAATGAAGCGGGTGAAACCCGATGTCCACCGCCAGCGGGTGAAGGATCGGTCCCAGTATGATCAAAGCCGCCGCAATGTCCATGAACATCCCCACGAAAAGGAGCAGAACCAGGATCATGCTCATGACGATCCACTTGTTGGTGCTGATGGAGAGCATCAGGGCGGCCACCTTTTCAGGTATTTGCTCCATGGTAAGAACCCACCCGAGAATGGACGCAGCGGAAATGACCAGAAAGACCACGCCCGTCGTTCGGGCCATCTTCAGGAAAATAGGCCAGAGGTCTTTTCCTGAAAGGCTTTTAAAGACGAAAAAGCCGACGAACATGGAATAGGCGACGGCCACGGCCGCAGCCTCGGTGGGCGTGAATACGCCCGAAAGAATTCCGCCGAGGATGATCACAGGCATCAAGAGCGCCACGAAGGAATCCTTGAAGGCCACCAGGATCTCCTTCAGGGTCGCCCGGCGTTCGCCCACGGGGTATCCCCGCTTCTTCGAGATCCTGGCCGTCATGAACATGAGCACTGATGCTATCAGGAGGCCGGGCAGGATGCCCGCCAGGAAAAGCCCGGCGATGGAAACCTGCATAAAGGCCCCGTAGATGACCATGATGTTCGACGGAGGTATGGTTGGCCCGATGATCGACGAAGATGCCGTGACGGCCGCAGAGAAGTCCTTGTCGTACCCTTCTTCAACCATGGCAGGTATCAGCATGGAGCCTATGGCCGCCGTATCGCTTACCGCCGCCCCTGTGATGCCCGCAAAAAACACCGACGCAAGGATGTTGGCATGGGCGAGACCGCCCTGGAGGTGCCCCACCAGGACATTGCTGAACTTCACGAGCCGCGTGGTAATTCCCGTTTTGTTCATGATCTCCCCGGCCAGGATGAAAAAGGGCATGGCCATCAGGGTGAACATGTCCACGCCGGCGAAATACCTCTGGGGGACCAGCTGAAGCACCGATTCGAGGCCCATCCTGAGCATCGACAGAAGCCCCGTGACTCCCAGCACGAAACCCACGGGCATGCCTATCAGGATAAGGACCACGAAGGTACCGGCAATGAAGGCGGTCATTCCTGATTCTCCCCTCTCACGGACCCATCGTCGAAATCGAGGCCTTCCTCTCTCTTGACGGCCTGAATGATGTCCTCGGACATCAGGATCTCGTCCAGGTCTTTCCTCCTGAGATCAAGGGTCATCTTGCAGACCAGCATGACCAGGCACAGCACGGCGCTTACGGGGACAGCCATGAGCCACCACTTCATGCTGGTATGCAGCGCGGTGGACACTTGCGCCTTGCCGCCCTCCGCCATCCCGAAGCCGTAAAGGGCGAGAACATAAAGGAAATACAAAACGAGAAAGTTCGACAGGAAAATGATCGTTTTCGCGACGAGGCGCGGTAGCTTCTTGATGAACATGGTCACGCCCACATGCTCATGACGCCAGATGCAAAGGGCCACGGAAAGCAGGGCCATCCAGATCATCACGTACCGGGAGAGCTCTTCCGTCCAGCCAAGGGGGGAGCGGAAGACATACCGGAAGAGCACCCCCAGAAGAACGGTGGCAGTCATGATGACGGAAAGGATAAATACCGGCACCTCAAGAAGGCGTTCCAGTCCTGTCCCTATGATTTCCGCGAGGCGGAAAAGCCCCTGGAAGGGGCTTCCCCGCTCGCTATGCTGTTCAGATTCCATATGCGTTCACCGGAATCGTGACCGGGCCCGAAGCCCTAGTCCTCTTCCTGGATAACCTGATCGATGGCTTCGAGATATTTCTCGGCCAGTTCTACACCCTCTTCACCGTATTCACCTTTGAGGAATTCCATGCTCGCCTTGCGACCGACTTCTCTGAACTCTTCAAGCGCTTCGGCCGTCGGCGTGTGGATCTCCATTCCCGCCTCCTGAAGCGCAGGCAAGCCCTTGTCTGAGGCCTCGATGATCCTGTTGAGCCCCCGTCCCGCGACGATGGCCGTCTTGGCGGCTTCGTCGACGATAAAACGTTCCTTTTCGGTCAGGCCCTCGTAGAAATCCTTGTTCATGACCCAGCAGTAGGTGCTGTACAGGTGGTTGGTGAGAGTGAGGTAACGCTGCACTTCATAGAGTTTCCCCGTCAGGATGATCGGAATGGGGTTGTGCTGGCCGTCTGCAACACCTGTCTGCAGGGCTGTGTAGACTTCAGCCCAGGCCACCGGCGTCGCACCGGCACCATAGGCCCTCATGAGGTTCTGGTGGGACGGCAGCGTCATGGTCCGGATCTTGAGCCCCTTCATGTCTTCCACGGTCTTGATGGGACGCTTGCTGTTGGTGATCTGGAAGAAGCCTCCGGCCTCACCGTAACCGAGGACCTTGAACCCCGTCTTTTCCTCGATGTCTTGGGCCAGGTAGTCTCCGAAGGGACCGTCAAAGACCTTCCATGCAACATTGTAGCTCGGGATAGCGAAGGGAATGTCCAGCACGCTATAGAGGGGGTAGAAGGAGGCCATTCCCCCGGCCGAGGCGATGTAGCTCTGGACCACACCAATTTTCACCTGTTCCATGGTTTCCCGCTCGTTGCCAAGTTGTCCGGCCGGATAGATCTCCACCAGGAGCTCCCCGTTGCTCTGTGCCTCAACCATACTCTTGAAGACGGCTGACATAGCCGCCGTAGCAACGTCGAAGGGCTGCTGCGGGTTGAGATGGGAGAGCTTTATGGTCTTCGCCGCAAAGGCCGTCGTAGCCGTCAGAAGAATGCACATCACAAAAACTACCGCCAGGATCCTCTTCATCTTCATTCCACCTTCACTCCTTCCTGAAACAGTCTGTGACTCTTCTCATTTCCAGGACTCTCCGCATGAACGCAGCAACCTTCCGAAAAAGGTATCACCTCCGTTTCGAAAACACCGCGTCAACTCTCCTGAAGCAATCCCGTCATCTCGTTAAAGGCCCGGATTTTTTCGTCAATAGCCGGAGCCATCTTCCTGATGCTTCCCCAGTATTCCTCCGCGTCGTACCACTGGGCGTTGAGCTCATCCAGCTCCCGTTCCTGCTGCTCGATCCAGGTGTAGTACTTGAGGTTGTGGATCCTCCTGCGGTCGTAGTAGCCCAGCTCCTGCATCCAGTCCACCGAGAGGCCCCTGATGTGCTGGTTGAAGTCGACGGCGGCATCGATCTCGCCGTAGGGACCGTATTCCTCCTCCATCTCCTTCAGGCGCGAGCCGTAGAGCTCCATGCTGTCAGTGAAGACGGTGAAGATCACGTCCTTTTCCGTCAGCTCGTAGAACCGGGCCATCTTGATGGCCATGATCAGGTTGGCGGCGCTGGAGATGCCAAGGAAGGGGAGATCGTCTATGACCTTTCGGGAAACGCCCTGCTTCTTGAGGTACTGCCTGCCGGCGGGCTCGTTGAAGAGCCGGATCATGGCCATGCTGTCGGCGTCGTCCACGGCGATGACCATGTCGGTGTTCTTCACGTTGTGGATCCAGGGAACGTGCTTGTCGCCGATCCCCTCGATCCTGTGGGCTCCGAACCCGTTTTCGAGGAGGGTCGGGCACTGGAGGGCCTCGCCGACGGCGATCTTCGAGGCGGGATAGAGTTCTTTCATGTAGTCGCCGCACCCGAGGGTCCCCGCCGAACCAGACGTGAGGGCGACGCCGAAGTAACGGTCACCTTTCCCGGCCGCGGCCGCGAAGGCCTCTTCCATGGCATGGCCCGTCACCTCGTAGTGCCACAGGTAATTCCCGAATTCCTCGAACTGGTTGAAGGCCACCACGTTGTCCCGCGTCCGCTTGAGCTCCCAGGTCTTGTCAAAGATCTCCTTCACGTTGCTTTCACTGCCCGGAGTGGCGATGACTTCTCCGGCCACCTTCTTGAGCCACTCGAAACGCTCCCGGCTCATGCCCTCGGGCAAAATGGCGATGGACTCGCAGCCCAGAAGCTGGGCGTTGTAGGCACCCCCCCGGCAGTAGTTGCCCGTGGAGGGCCAGATTGCCTTCTGGGTGGTGGGGTCGAACTGGCCCGTCACCAGCCGCGGCGCCAGGCACCCGAAGGTGGCCCCCACCTTGTGGGCCCCTGTTGGAAACCACTTGCCGACCAGGGCGATCACCCGGGCCCTCACTCCCGTCAACTCCGGCGGGAGCTCCATGAAGTTGACGCCGCCGTAGAGGCCGCCGTGCTTCACGGGCTCGTTCTTCCACGTGATCCTGAACAAATTCAGCGAATCCACGTCCCAGAGACCGACGTCCTTCAGCCGGCCCTTGATCTTCTCGGGGACTTTCTCCGGGTTTTTCATCTCCTCGAAAGTGGGGATGATGATGTTCTTTTCCCTGGCGCGCTCCACGGAGCGGCGAAGGCCTTGTTCGTTCATGGTCAGGTCGATCAACGCTCACAACTCCTTTTTGTGTTCTCCGTTCTCTCTTCTAAAGGTCTAGAGTTCGTACTCCCCGTACAGGGGAAACTCCCGGCACAGCTCCCGGACTTCTTCCCGAACCCGTTTCAGCGTCTTTTCGTCGTCCGGTTTTGACGCCACCTGGTCCATCCAGTCCGCCAGTTGTCTCATCTGCCCCGGGCCAAACCCCCTGGTGGTGACCGCCGGGGTGCCGACCCGGATCCCGCTGGTGACGAAGGGGCTCCTGGTCTCGAAGGGGATGGTGTTTTTGTTGACGGTGATCCCTGCCTTGTCCAAAGCCGTCTCCAGGTCCTTGCCGGTGATGTTGTGCTCCCTTAAATCAAGAAGCAGCAGATGATTGTCGGTACCGCCCGAAACGCAGCGGAAGCCCTTGTTCTCGAGGGCTTCCCCAAAGGCCTTCGCATTTTCGATGATCCGCTTCTGGTACCCGGCGAAATCGGGCTTGAGGGCCTCCTCGAAGGCCACGGCCTTTGCGGCGATGATGTGCATGAGCGGACCGCCCTGCATGCCCGGGAAGAGGGCCTTGTCGATGGCCCTGGCGTACTCTTCCCTGCAGAGGACCATCCCCCCCCTGGGGCCGCGCAGCGTCTTGTGGGTCGTGGTGGTGATGAAGTCGCACCAGGGCACCGGGTCCTTGTGGAGGTCGGCAGCGATGAGGCCTGCAATGTGGGCGATATCGAACATGAGATAGGCGCCGTGCCTCCCGGCGATCTCTTTGAACCGCTCGGCATCGATCTCCCTCGGGTAGGCGCTGGCGCCGCAGACGATCATCTTCGGCTTGTGTTCCGCCGCCAGCTGCTCCACCTGGTCGAAATCGATGGTCTCCGTGTCCTTTTTCACCCCGTAGTGGACGACGTTGTACAGCTGGCCTGAAAAATTCACGGGGCTGCCGTGAGTGAGGTGGCCGCCGTGGGAGAGATCCATGGCGAGGATCGTGTCACCCGGCTTGAGGAAGGCGAAATACACCGCCATGTTGGCCTGGGACCCCGAGTGGGGCTGCACGTTCGCGTGGTCGCACCCGAAAAGCTGCTTCGCCCGATCCCTGGCGAGATCCTCGGCCCTGTCGACCACCTCGCAGCCGCCGTAATATCGTTTCGCCGGGTACCCCTCGGCGTACTTGTTGGTCAGCACCGATCCCATGGCGGCAAGGACCGCCGGGGACACGGCGTTCTCCGAGGCGATCAGCTCGATGCCGTCCTTCTCTCTCAACAGTTCCGCCTCGATAATCTCCGCGACGGCCGGATCGGTCCGTCTGAGAAATTCGAAAGAATCCTTAAACATCGCACTCCCTCCCTGACTGTTTCCTTCCCGGGGCCAAAGTTTTTCACAACCGGCTCCGGCCTCTTTTCGTAATTATCTCAAATCCCGAGTCTTTCGCCCAAGGCGCTCCGGAGCTGGTCCAGATCGGAATCCACCACCAGTGGTTCGCTCACGGACTTCTTCGCACCTTCGATGTCCTTGAGCCCGTTCCCGGTGACGATCACGGCCACCCGTTCGTTTTTCCCCAATAGCCCCTGACGGGCCATTTTCCTGAAGCCCGCGAAGCCCGTCACGCCCGCGGGTTCTCCAAAAACTCCCGTGGCCCGGGCCAGTTCCGGAATGGCCGAGAGGATCTCCGTGTCGGTGACGGTGACCATTTCGCCGAAACTCTTCCGTACGGCCCGAAGGGCCTTCGCCCAGTTTCTGGGAGCCCCGACGGAGATGCTGTCGGCCACTGTCCTGGCGGGTCCGAACTGCACCCGCCCCGCTTTCTCCCTGAAGGCCTTCCAGATGGGTGCCGCTCCTTCGGCCTGGACACCGACGATACGCGGAATGCGGTCCGTTATCCCAAGGCGAAGAAGGTCGAGGAAACCCTTGTAGACGCCGCTGACGATACACCCGTCGCCGACGGAGACGAAGACCGTATCCGGCAGGTCCCACCCAAGCTGTTCGGCGATTTCCATGGCGCAGGTCTTTTTACCTTCAACGAGATAAGGATTTATCGCGCAATTTCGATTATACCAGCGCCAGGTCCCGATGGCTTCCGTGGCAAGGTCGAAGGCCTTTTCGTACCCGCCGCGCACCAGAACGACTTCGGCGCCATAGACGAGAAGTTGCGCCACCTTTGCCTCCGGCGCCGTGTCCGGAACGAAAATCACGCTTGAAAGGCCCGCCGTGGCGGCGAAACCGGCCAGGGAGCAGGCGGCGTTTCCCGTGGATGCGCAGGAAACCACCTTCTGCCCCGTATCCAGCGCCTTGGCCACGCCCACGGCGCTCGCGCGGTCCTTGAGGGACCCCGTCGGGTTCCTGCCGTCATCCTTGATCCAGACTTCCCGGACGCCGTACTCACCGGCGAGGCGGTCCGAGCCATAAAGCGGCGTCCAGCCCACGGCCAGGGTCGGGATGCTGTCCTCCCGGATTACCGGAAGCACCTCCCGGTATCTCCAGAGATCACGGCGGGTGTCTCGAGCGAGGGCATTTCGGTTTAATTTTTCGGCCGCGGACTCGTAGTCGTAGGTGACATCGAGGGTTCCGTCGAGTCCGCAGTCAGGACAGGTCATTATTTCATCTTCCGGGTCGAAGCTCCGTCCACACAGGAGGCAGGTCAACCTTTGGGGCCTGGCCATCTACCGCTTCGCCCCCAGGGTGGAGCGGATGATCCCGTAGTAGCCCTCGCAGGCTTTCCCGAGATGGTCGATCTCGATGTACTCGTCATCCACGTGGGCAAGCGTTTCCAGCGAACCGCCGAAACCCACCGTGGGGATCCCCGCCTTTCCGGCGTAATAGCTTCCGTTGGTGCAGAAGTAGTAGTGCTGCACCTCCGGGTTCTGTCCCACCGACCGGAGCCCCTCCAGGGCGGACTGCACGAAGGGGTGGTCTTCGGGGAAGATCCATCCCGGGGCAAACCGCTCGGCTTTGATGGTCTCGCCCGTGTAGCACCGCTCTTTTCCGACGGCAAGGCTCACCTGTGCCTTGAATTCGCTGTCGCTTCGACAGACCCGGCCGATCAGTTCCCGGACCTGCTCGAGGACCCCGTCCTTGTCCTCGCCCTCCAGGAGCCTGCGGTCGAAGGTCGCCCGGCAGCGGTCGGGGACCACGCTGGCGCCGGGATAGGGGGAGGAGATCACGTCGGTCACCTCGAGGATCCCCTCTCCGAGGACGGGATGCATCCTCGGCTTGAAGCCTTCCTCGATCACCAGGATGGCCTTCATCATCTTTTTCACGGCGTTGATGCCCACCGAGGGGTTCGACGAGTGGGCATTCTTCCCGAAAGTCTCCAGGACCACCTCGGCGCGGCCCCTCTGACCCCGCTTCAGCGTCAGTCCCGAGGGCTCGCCGATGACGACGCAGTCGGGACGGCAGGCCTTGCCGATCTCCTCGGAGGCCACGCCCTCGAAGCACTCCTCGTGAACGCAGCCGGCAACAAAGATCTCGCCGTCGAGATCGGCCGCGAGATCCTCTTTCAAAAATGACGCCGCCTGGATCATGGCCGCCAGGTTCCCCTTCATGTCCGTTGTCGCCCGGCCCCAGATACGGCCATCCTTGATCTCGCCTCCGAAGGGGTCCACCGTCCACTTTGACGGGTCGCTCACATCCACATGATCCATGTGGCCTTCCAGAAGGATCCGCGTGCCGCCCCTGCCGAGGGTGATCCGTCCGATCACGTTCCCGTACCTGTCGACATCGACGCTGTCAAAGCCCGTTTTCTTCATCGTTTCCCCGATGAGGCCCGCCACGTCGCCTTCCGCGCCCGAAGGGCTCGGAATCCGTATGATGTCCCCACAAAACTGAACCAGCCGTTCCCGTCTCGATTCACTCAGCACGCTGCATCCTCCTTGTCGGTTTCTGCTGTGGCTCGAAAGGCCCTTCTTTGGAAAGGACCTCGGCGGCGATGCCATAATACCCCCGGCAGCCGGCCACAAGCTGGTCGATCTCTATGTACTCGTCATCCACGTGGGCCAGGCTTTCCCGTGACGGCCCGAAGGCCACCGTCGGGATGCCCTTCACGCCCCCGTAATAACAGCCGTTCGTCCCGAACCCCGGCCCCGCGGCAAGGGTAGGCTTCAGGCCGGCCTTGGCAAGTCCTTTCAGGCAGGTTGTCACGAAAGGATGATCCGGCGGGAAAAGCCATGCCGGGGCGAAGTGGTCCCCGGAAATCACAGCGCCCGTGTAGCAGCGGTCCGAGACATCGGGGATCCAGGCCCGGGCCTTCAGGTCCGGTATCCTGCAGGCGGCCGCTGCCAGGATCCGGTCCACCTGGTCCAGCACGTCGGTTCTGGTCTCCCCTGGCAGAAGCCGCCGGTCGAAAACGGCACGACAGGCCGAGGGCACCTGGCCCGTGGATTTCTCCGGGAAGGAGGCGAGGTTCGTCAGCTCCAGTATCCCCTCGCCCAGAAAGGCGTCCCGTGCGGGGGAGAAGGATTCGCTGATGAAACAGATCAGCGAGGCCATCCGGGTCGCGGCGTTGATGCCGTAATCGGGCCGCGCTGAATGCGCCGGCTTCCCGGCGACCTCCACCACGATCTCGGCCCTCCCCCGCTGCCCCCGCTCCAACGCCATTTCCGAGGCTTCCCCGGTGACGACGAAATCGGGGGTGTATCTGTCGTTCACCAGTCGGGAGGACACGCCCTCGAACCGCTCCTGGTGGACCGTGGCAGAAACCACGAGTCGCCCCGACAGGCGTTTCGCCAGATCGTCCTTCAGGAAAGCCGCCGCGCAGATCATGGCGGCCAGGCTGCCTTTCTGGTCCGTGGCGCCCCTGCCGTACAGCCTGTTTTCGGAGATGAATCCGCCGAAGGGGTAAAATTCCCACTTGAAGGGATCATCAACCTCGACATGGTCCAGTTGGGCCTCCAGCAAGAGGCAGGGGCCGGCGCCGAACTCCATGCTCCCCGTCACGCTGCCGAAATAGTCAACCCTGACATCATCGAAGCCCAAAGAAACCATGCTGTCGCGGACAAACCCGGCAAGCTGCCGTTCATGTCCCGGCGGGCTCGGTATCCTGACGAACTCTCTGCAGAGATTGACGAGTTCTTCCTTCCTCGGCGAATGGAACATCTTTTTCCACCTTGCCTCCTGGTTCCTGCAATTGCAGTATACGTCCCAAAATATTATGATCAACAACGAATTCCTGATGTTTTGCATAGGCCTGAACTTATAATATAAACCACTGAATTGGGGAACTCTTTTATCGAAGGCTGTCGCCGCATGCATTCAGCTTATGAAGACGGCTTTTTTGCGGACAATCTTTACAAGGAGGGTGGAATATGGTGACCCTGCTCCAGCTCAATTCATTCTGCACCGTCGCCGAGGAAGGCTCTTTCAGCGCCGCTGCGGAGAAGATGTACATCTCGCAGCCCTCGGTGAGCCAGCATATTGCCAGCCTCGAGGAACATTTCGGCGTCCAGCTTTTCAACCGGCGCAAGAGGCGGATCCGCCTGACACCTGAGGGGCGGCTGCTCTACACGGCCGCAAGGGAAATCCTCGGACGGCTCAACGACGTGACCGAGCGGATGGAAAGCCTGAGATCCCTGGAAACGGGAACCCTCAACGTGGGCTACACGCCGGGTCTGGACACGGGACCCGTCCCCGGGATCTTCTCAGAGTACGCCTCGGCCTTTCCGGGTGTCAGGCTACGGCTTGTCTGTGCGAACGCCTCCGGTCTCCTCGACCGTCTCAGAAACGGCGACCTGGAGCTCGCCCTGGCGGAGCGGAACCTCCATGCCCCCTCCGAAGCCGATATCTCTTCCCACGTCGTCGGCACCCAGCACCTCGTTTTTGTCACCGCCAAAGATACGCCGCTTCCGGAAAGGACTCTCGCCCCCTCTGACCTCCAGGCCATGCCCTTTATCTTTTGGTCCGAGGATGTCCCCTTTTCCGCCTACCTGGAAGATTTTACGCTGCGCCACCAGATCCGTCTCGACCTTCGCGCAAGGGCGGCAACACCCATGGCCGTCATCACGCTTGTCGCAGGGGGACTCGGCGCCGGGTTGGTTCCGGAGACTGCCGCCGCCGGGGAAATCGAAACGGGAAGCATCAGGCTGCTTCCCGTTGACACCGACCGGCCCATCGCCGTCGAGACGCTGGCCCTCTTCCACCACATTCAGGGGCTTACCTATGCCGGCTGGGAAATGCTCCGGCTTCTCGAAAAACGCCTTCAACCCGCCTGAGCCACCCCTTCGGAAACCTCTTGTGGGTAGAGTAGAGAACAGGCCTTTTGACCTTAGCGCCAGCCTATCTGTTGCCGCCTCTTTCGTTTGGCGG
>JBNGCT010000019.1:0-21182 GCA_049974965.1 Thermovirgaceae bacterium | reverse complement strand
CCTTCAGACTCATTCCTTACTGGAAATCGAACCCCTCTTCAGACTCATACCATGTTGGAAAAGACTAAGGCTTGTCCTCCAGAAACAGCAGTGCTAGAATATGCTAAAGTACTTTTTGCCATAAGGAGGAGAATAGGCATGGCGGAAAAATGGAAAGACAGACTTACTGATCAGCTTTGCAAGGGGATCCTGTCCCTGGAAACCGTCGAAGATGTATACTGTTTTCTCGAAGACATAGCGACTATAGGAGAAATCCGGGCATTGGCCCAGCGCCTTGAGGTCGCGAGGCTGTTGAGTGAAGGGTATACCTATCCGCAGATTGCCCAACAGACCGGGGCAAGTACCGCGACGATAAGCCGGGTGAAAAAGTTCCTCGAGTACGGGGCTGACGGTTACAAACTGGTCCTGGAAAAGATCAAGGAGCAGGAATAAGGTCTTTTTAAGCAATACCACACAATCCTGGGAGGTCTTCTCCGCTGACGGTCAGGGGAAGAAGATCTCCCGTTTTTTTGTGCAAAGAGCTTTTTGGTGAGAATCACCGTGTTCGTCTTGACTTCCGGAAAATTTTCAAGAACATGTTTTCCTTGACCGTCATTGCCCCTTCAGGGCACATTTCATGGCAGCACAGACATTTGACGCATTTCCTCCTGTCTATGACCGGCAGCGGGTTCATTTTAACGGCCTGAACGGGGCACACGGTTTTGCATATCCCGCAGGAAGTGCACCTTTTCGGAATGATTTCAGGGTACAGATACAGGAGCCTGTGACCAAGTCCCCTCAGCTGGTCTGGAATGTTTCCTACCGCTGAAGTTGCCCTCCGGAAAGACGGGATCCGGACATCTTCAAGAAGTGCTCCGGTGATTTCGATGTCCGCCATCCTCTTCGGGCCGATTCCGGCTCCGGCTGCCTCTTTCAGGAGGGGCACGGAAAAGGGGTCATCGTACCCCATCATGAAGGCTCCGACAGCATCAAGAGCAAGAGCGTTCCGTGATGCCAGAAGCCATCCACCGAAACGGGGTTCGCCCCTTGAAGGGCCGTTTCCTTCCATGCAGAGGACGGCATCGAGGATATTGAGCTCCGGTCTCCTGATACGGAAAAGATCAACCACTGCGTGCGCAAGGTGCCCTTTTTTTCGCGCACCGTGGGCCGCCATTCGTGTATTCCGGTCTGCAATCCCGAAAGTGTTCTTGATGGATGCCGTAAGTTCTGTCTCCACGTGGGTTTTCAGCTTGGCCACGTTGATCACGGTATCCGCAGAAAGCCACAATGAAGCCACACGGGCGTTTTGAAGGGCCCCGGGCTGCGGCGGCTCAACCTGTGTGTATCCTTCCGCGGACAAGAGTGAAAGCTCGGCGAGGCCTTTCTCCTGAATGGCTTTCATTCGCGTCCTGTGGAAAAGCTCGTCCTGCTGGTGTGTGAAAATGTACCCTGGATTGTCCGCAATGAGCACCGAGGAACGGGGTTCTTTCTCCTTGAGGAGTTCGATTGTCTTTTCGACAATCGCCGGGTGGGTGGTCACGGCATCTTCAGGCGGCCTGGGGGACAGCAGGTTGGGTTTCAGCAGGATGCGACGCCCTAAAGGAGGCAGGCCGCCACAAGCTGCAAGGACCCCGCGGAGGGCGTTTTCGACCTTTTCGGGGGAATAGTTTTCGCAAAAGGCACAGGCGACGGTAAAGGGTTTTTTCAGGATGCCAGGTTCTCCTTCCCGGTGAGGCAAAAATCCGCTATCGGACAGCGAAGGCACTCGGGTTTTCGTGCCCGACAAATATTTTTGCCATGGGAAATCAGATTCAGGTGTGCACCAAGATACCGGTCCGGCGGAATGATGTGTTCCAGACATTCCTGAATGGTTTCAGGCGTCGCCCTGGCGGGCACCCAACCGATCCGCCGGCTGACTCTGGCGACATGGGTATCCACAGGAAAGGCCGGCATGTGTAGATCGAACAGCAGGACGCAGGCCGCGGTCTTTGGGCCGACGCCCCGGAAATCCTGAAGAAACCGTCGCGCTTGGGAGTCGTCCCACTCCTTCATTTTTTCGAGACTCAGGACGCCGAATGTCATTTTGACGGTTTCCAGAATCTCCCTGATCCGAACGGCCTTGGTGTTTGATAGGCCCGCGCTTTTGATGGCTTCCGCGACCTCTTCTGTTTTCGCCCCGAGAACGTCCTTCCAGTCGGGAAACCGCCTTCTCAGGTTTTCGTACGCCCTGTCCCGGTTCGTGTCGTTGGTGTTCTGCGAAAGAACGGTTCTCACGAGACTGTCAAGGGGTTCATCGTCGAAACGCATTGAAGGAGCGTTCTCCTGTTTCCATGTCCTTTCAAGGATGTCCAGGCATCGCAGGAGGTGTGCCCGGTCCGGCAAGGTCCGAAGGGGGCACTCCTTCGGGGTTGCCCCCCTGGTTTCAACGGTCGCCTGCCGAGCCATTGTCTTCTTCCTCATTGTTGTCTTGTTGATCCTTTTCTTCTTCACCCTTGCTGCGGCAGGCTTCGCCGAGGGCCTCAATATCCTTTTTCAACCTGGCGGCCTTTTTCATCCA
This sequence comes from Thermovirgaceae bacterium, assembly GCA_049974965.1. Classification (GTDB taxonomy): domain Bacteria; phylum Synergistota; class Synergistia; order Synergistales; family Thermovirgaceae; genus UBA1876. The sequence goes on along the minus strand of JBNGCT010000019.1, from coordinate 18,646 downwards.
GGCATGCAGCTTTGACATGGCTTTTCCGTGAATGGAATCGGGGGGATAGCAACCCCTTTCAGAAGGCTCTCCCGCGGCGACACCGGTCAGGATTTCCATGCCCTTATCAATTGTATCAACCGGCCAGATGTGGAATTTGCCTTTATTTACGGCTTCGATCACGTCATGTCCCAGCATGAGGTTCTGGACGTTCCGGCCCGGAATGATGACCCCCTGATCGCCGGTGAGACCTGAGATCCTGCAATATTCGAAGAACCCTTCAATTTTTTCGTTGACACCGCCTATGGGTTGAACATTGCCGTGTTGGTCCACGGACCCGGTGACGGCGATTCCCTGTTTCAGCGGGACATCTGAAAGGGCTGAAAGCAAGCAATAGAGCTCCGTGGAGGAAGCGCTGTCACCTTCGATCCCCGAATACGTCTGCTCGAAAGTGATTCGTGCCGTAAGCGAAAGAGGCATGTCCTGGGCGTATTTTCCCCCGAGGTAGCTGCCAAGAATCAAGAGCCCCTTGTTGTGAATCGGGCCGGTCATCTTGACTTCCCGCTCGATGTTGACGATGCCCTCCGTCCCCATGTAGACGTTTGCCGTTATCCTGACAGGATGACCAAAAACGTGGTCCCTCATGTCCACAACGGTCAGTCCGTTGATCTGCCCGGTCAGTTCTCCTTCCGTCTGTATGCGGATGGTTTTTTCGGAAAAGGCTCTTCTCAGGCGTTCTTCGATCAGGTTGACCCTGAAGGTTTTTTCCTTGAGGGCTTTCCTGACATGCTCCGCCGCGACCATTTCCTTCTCTTCCGTTCCGGCCCACGCCGAGGCTTCGACAATGATTTCCGTGATCTTGTTGAACTGCGTCGACATTCGGTCCGAGTGGCCTGCAAGGCGTGAGGACCACTCGATGAGTTCCGCTATCCCTTCAGCGGTAAAATGCCGATGTCCTTCTTTGGTAACATAGCTGCCGACGAAACACGCCATCTGCTGTTCTGTTTCGTTTGTCCTCGGCATGTCAACGTCGAAATCGGCCTTGATCTTGAAGAGTTTCTGGAATTCGGGGTCGTAGATGTTGAGGAGATGATATAACCAGGGTGTCCCGATGAGGACCACTTTCGTTTTCAGTTGGACAGGCTGCGGCCGCAGCGAGGAAACGGGGATCACTCCCAGTTGTTCGCCAAGGTTTTCGACAGCCAGTTCCTGTGTCCTGAGAGCCCGCTTCAGCGCATCCCAGGACATGAAATTCCTGAGAACCTCTTCCGCATGAAGGACAAGGTAACCGCCATTGGCCCGGTGTATCGCCCCGGCAATGATTTTCCTGAAATCTGTGGTCAGCACGCCCTGGCGGCTTTCGTATTCGATCTTGCCGCACAGGTTGTAATAGGTGGGGTTGGTTTCCCAAATGACGGGAGCCCCGGCTTCCGGATCATTGCTGACGAAGACGTTGACGGAATAGCGGCTGAAATCGACTTCCGCTCCGGAATCGTCCCGGGCCGCCGCAACGAAAAGGTTGAAATTCTCAATGATATCTTCAGTCAGCGCATCGATCCACTCGCCCAGTTTGCCTTCGGCGCCGAACCGGTCTCTTGTTTCCTGGAGATATGGGCGGATGGCTGTCCTGCAGATTTCCGCTTCAAGTTCACGGATTCTCTCCTTGAGCTTTTTTTCCTTGTCCCTTATGTTCCGCAAAACTTCGAGCGTTTTCTGGGAGACTTCCTCGGATGTCTCCTGCAGAGACTTTTTTTCCTCATCAGAAAGCGCCTCGAAGTCTTCCTGTTGCATTTCTTTCTTTTTCGGCTGACCGTTTTCCCGCTTCTGATCGCCCTTCGGGGCTTCGCCGGCTTCGTTTTCACTTTCAGAGCTTTCGCTGCCTTGGTCCCCTTCGTGCTCTTCCACGAGGGGAATGTTGACGAATCCCTGGGGTGTCCTCTTGATGGCGAAGCCCTTTTCCGAAGCCCAAAAACGCAGCTCTTCCATCAGGGAGTTCACCTGTTCCTGGAATTCCTTTACGAGTTGTGCCTTGGCGTCTTCATACTGACTGTTTTCGAAGGCCTTGCTCAAGGCGTTTTTCAGTTCTTCCACGAGTTCTTCAAGGTGGTCTGCAAGCTTTTTACCCCGGCCTGCCGGGATGGTGATCGCCAGCGGTTCATCCGGATTTTTGAAGTTATACACATAAATCAGGTCCTCCGGCGTCTTTTCTGTTTTCGCCCTGTTTCGGATTCTTTCGAGAGAATAGGTTGTTCGACCGCTCCCGTGGTCGCCGACGACGAAGATGTTGTACCCCTTGTTCTGGACTTCCAGTCCGAAGGAAATTGAATTGACCGCCCTTTCCTGTCCGATGAGCGCCTCAAGACAGCCGACTTCCCGGGTCGAACTGAGTCCAAGGGAGGTCGGGTCCGTCCTTTTACGAAGATCCTCGGCTTTCAGTGAGCGGAGTGTTTGCATCATGGGAAGGCCTCCTCCAGTAGGTTTTTTCAATGATACCACCTCCGAGGGTTCTTTCCCCCGAATATAGGACCACCGATTGCCCGGGGGCAACCCCGTACGCAGGTTCGAGGCAAAAAAGACGGAATTTGCCGTGCGAAACAGCGAGAATCTCGGAATTGACAAAGGACGCCCGGTAACGGTGCCTCATCGAGACGATCTGCCCGGCATGAAGGTCTTCATGGAAGACGGAGTCGAAACATTCTATCACGTTGACAGCCAGATCTTTTCGGCGTCCGACCACGAGCCTGTTGGCACGGCTGTCTTTGGCCGTAACGAACCACGGGCCGCCGGGCAGGCCAAGTCCCTGCCTTTGCCCTATGGTGTACCTCGAAAGCCCCTGGTGTGAACCCAGATATTCGCCGTCGGTGGAATAAATTCCACCGGGTCTGTCTTTCACGTTTTTTTCAAGAAAATACGGGAGCTGGCCCTTCGACAGAAAACACAGGTCGCTGCTTTCTGTGGTTGTTTCGTTCAACGGGGGAAAAAGTTCCCCGGCGCTTTCTTTGACTTCCTCCTTCGTACGGCAGCCGAGGGGAAACCGGATCTTCCCGTAAAGCCTCGAATGAAGACGGTACAGCATGTAGCTTTGGTCCTTTTTCGGGTCTATCCCCCGCAGGAGGCTCCCGCGGTTGACGCCGCCGATCCGTGCGTAGTGGCCCGTAGCCACTGTCTCACATCGAAGCTTGGCGGCCATTTCGAACAGGGCCTTGAATTTGACCTGTTCATTACAGGAAACGCAGGGGTTTGGCGTCATGCCCTGTTTGTAAAAGCAAAGGAAGGAGTCGATCACCTTGGCCCTGAAAAGGTCGGTCTTGTCCACGATCACGGGAGTATCGAGCCCCAGGATTCTTGCCGCCTTTCTTGCATGCAGGAGTGTTTCCGCACGGTTTTCCGCGCTGAACACAAATGTCACCGGCAAGACCTGGTACCCCTCTTCCCGGAGGAAATGGGCCGCCATGGCGCTGTCGATGCCGCCGCTGAAGCCGAGGATTGCCTTCAATCGCCTATTCCACCCTTTGTCGCAGGTGCACGGGAAAACAGTCTGTCCGCCGCAGGTCGCATTCCGCTGCTGCGGTGAACCTGAATCTTCCGAAAAGGGGGGAGGGACTTTCCGGGATTGCTTTTGTCGGGCAGACATGCTCTTCCCCTTTTACTCTTTCCCTGAAAAAACCGGGTTTCATCTTCAGTATTCGGCTCCCCTGCGCCCCGAAACGCCTTTTCTGAAAGGATGTTTTCGTTCCACCATCTCTGTGACGTAATCGGCGTATTCGATGAGTTCAAGAGGAGCGCCTCTTCCCGTAAGGATTACTTCCATGTGGGGAGCACGGGCGGTGAGGATTTCAATAGTCTGAAACGCGGAAAGCATCCCGTAGTCGATAGCCACAACGATTTCGTCGAGAACGACAAGATCGTGCTTTCCGGCCTCCAGTAAAGCCGCTGCTTTTTGGAAGCCTCGCCGGGCCTCGGAGATATCAACGGGATCCGGGTGTGACCTGTCTACGAAATCAGGCCGGCCGGTCACAATGTGTTCAACTCTCCCAAGAGATGCCAATCCTCCTGTTTCCCCGTAATGGGGCCATCCTTTCATGAACTGGATAAAGGCAACCCTTCCACCGTGCCCCGCAACACGGAGGGTCATACCTAAAGCCGCTGTGGTTTTTCCCTTTCCGTCCCCCGTGTATACATGGATCAAGCCTCTTTCGAACAACGCCATCAACCTGCTCCTTCTCTGGCCGAAGAGAATCCGCTTTTTCCGGCCGGGCTTGAGCCCTTTTGGGCTCAGCATTACAATGCCTTCAGACTGGAGGCTTGTCAATGTACAAAAAGCGCAGACTCAACGTAACCGGAGTGGTCCAGGGCATCGGTTTCCGCCCGTTCTGCGTGCGGCTTGCGAACCAGATCGGTCTTTCCGGGAGCGTTGCCAATACATCCTCCGGAGTCCGGATCGAGCTTTACGGAACGAAGGAGCAACTGGACCGTTATGAGTCCCGACTGTTTACGGATGCCCCGCCCCTGGCGAACATTCAGGATGTTTCGCGCGTCGGTGCAGACGAAAAGGCGGACGTACGTCCGGACGAATTCGTTATTAAACAAAGCAAATCGGGTCGGGAGAACACGGTGCTGATACCTCCGGATATCGCTGTTTGCAGTGATTGCCTGAGAGAAATGGCGGATCCTGCGGATCGGCGTTTCAGTTACCCCTTCATCAATTGCACTAATTGCGGGCCGCGTTACAGCATTGTCCGGGCGCTTCCCTATGACAGGCCGAAGACGACAATGTCGGAATTCACCATGTGTGCGCCTTGTGAAAGAGAATACACGGACCCTGACGACAGGCGGTTTCATGCGCAGCCAGTTGCGTGTCCTGCATGCGGACCCGGTGTCTGGCTCGTCGAAAGTGAAAGCACGGCAACCCTCGCAGTAAAGGAGGAAGCGATCGACATTGCCGTAAAGCGTCTCCTTGGCGGCGGAATACTGGCCATCAAGGGGCTTGGCGGCTTTCATATCGCCTGCCTTCCTGAAGATGAACCCGTCGCCCTGCTTCGAGAACGAAAGAAAAGGCCCCACAAGCCTTTTGCCCTTATGGTCAGGGATATGAAAACGGCGCAAAGAGTGGTTTGCACCAGCCCTGAAGCCGAACAGATGATGCGTTCGCCAAGGTGCCCCATTGTGATCTGTCCGAAGAAAGAGGGGAAAAACGTCAGCGGTCTTCTTGCTCCAGGCCAGGATACCCTGGGTGTCATGCTTCCCTATACGCCTCTTCACCATCTGATCATGCAACGTATCCCGATGCTCGTCATGACCAGTGCCAACTTTTCAGACAGCCCCATCCTGGCGACGAATGAGGAAGCCCTTCGGAACTTGACAAATATCGCCGATTACCTCCTTCTCCACGACCGGAGGATACAAAACAGGATCGATGATTCCATTGTGACTTTTGCAGGCAAAAGACAGATTCTGCTTCGCAGGGCGAGAGGCTTCGTCCCCCACCCGGTTCTCGCTGCGAAAAAACTCCCGCCGGTGCTTGCCTGTGGCCCGGAAATGAAGTCCACCTTCGCCCTCTCGCTTGGAAAATCCGTTATCGCGAGTCAATATCTGGGTGACCTGAAACGCCTTGAAACGGCACTTTACTATGAAAAAACGTTGCGGCATTTTCTGGAGCTTTTCCGGTTCACGCCACGGCTGATCGTCAAGGACATGCATCCGCAGTATGTCTCCGGGTACATCGCGGACAAGGTCCTTGGCACCGGGGTGGAATCCTTGAAGGTCCAGCATCACCATGCCCATATGGCGTCATGCCTCCTTGAAAAGGGTGTCGAAGGCCCGGTGATAGGCCTGATACTGGATGGAACCGGTTACGGAACGGACGGTACCATCTGGGGAGGGGAAATTCTTTTCGGTGACAGCCGTTCCTTCGAAAGGGCCGGACACCTTCGGGGGGCCTCTCTTCCGGGTGGAGAAAAGTCCATTACAGAACCCTGGAGATACGCGCTTTCTTTGCTTATCGAAACATTCGGAAAAGCGGAAGGAATTCAAAAGGCCCTTTGCCTCTGGCCGGCGCACGAGGCAATCATCCCGGCGGTTGCCGAGTCCGCAAAAGAAGCTCCTGTCACTTCTTCCTGCGGAAGGCTTTTTGACGCCGTTGCGGCCCTGGCGGGAGTGAAAAGCAGGGTCAGCTATGACGGTCAGGCCGCAATGGAGCTTGAAGCTTGCGCTGAAGGCGCCGGAAGAAGGAGAGTCCCCTTCGCCGTCATTAATGAAAAGGGTGCATGCGTCATCGACTGGAGGCCCGCTGTGAGCTGGATTCTTGAAAACCTGCAGGGGCTCGGGCCGCCGAAAATAGCGGCCGCCTTCCACGCCGGCCTCGCAGAGGCGCTGGCTGATGCATGCCTGCAGGTTTCCAGGGATTTCGGTGTCCGGAAGGTGGTGCTGTCAGGGGGAGTCTGGCAGAACCGTCGTCTCCTTTCCCTTTCGGTTGCTGCACTGAGGTCAAAAAATCTCGAGCCTCTATGGCACACATCTCTTGCCCCCAATGACGAGGCCGTGTCCCTGGGGCAGATCGCCGTGGGTGCCGCACACCTGAAGGGCTGAAGACCAGGGAAGGAAGATTCCGGAGCCGTCACATGACCGGCTCCGGAAGGGGTTCAGTCGTACCTCGGACCGTATTCAATGTCGCTGAACATTTCAAGTTTCCGCAGGCTGTGGATGGCGTCAACGTAACGGATCGTCCCGCTCTTGGAGCGCATGACAAGAGAGGTCGTCCTGATTCTGCTCCCCTCGTACCGGACTCCCTTGAGCAACTCGCCGTCGGTGACTCCCGTCGCGGCGAAAAAGACATTGTCCGAGGTGACAAGATCATTTATCGACAAAACCTGCTGAAGGTCCATCCCAAGCTCACGGCATTTGGCGGCTTCCTCGGAGTTTCGCGGCCAGAGCTTGCATTGCATGTTCCCGCCGACGCACTTCAACGCACAGGCGCTGACGACGGCTTCAGGAGACCCACCTATCCCCACAAGCAGGTCGATGCCGCTTTCTTCCTTGCACGTCATCAGGGCTCCGGCAATGTCGCCGTCGGGGATAAGCCGGATTCTTGCTCCGGCGGAACGGATTTCCGCGATAATTTGTTCATGCCTCGGGCGATCCAGGACAACAACCGTTACGTCTTCAACTGATTTGTGAAGGGCCTTGGCCACGCCTTTCAGGTTTTCCGCTATGGGAGCCTCGATGTCAATGGCTTCCGCGGCCCCGGGGCCCGCAGCAATCTTGTTCATGTAGAAAATGTGCTTCGGGTCGTACATGGTGTCCCTTTCAGACAGGGCGACGACGCTGATTGCATTGGGGCGCCCGAGGGCGAGAAGACGCGTTCCATCAATGGGATCAACGGCAATGTCGACAAGCGGTTCTTCTCCGTTTCCGAGCACTTCTCCGCTGTAAAGCATCGGGGCTTCGTCCTTTTCGCCTTCACCGACGACGACGATGCCGTCCATGCTGATTGTGTTCAGCATGTACCTCATCGCATTGACCGCCGCGTTGTCCGAGGCATTCTTGTCCCCTCTTCCCATCCAGCGGCCTGCAGCCATCGCCGCGGCCTCAGTGGCTCGGACAAGTTCCAGGGCCATATTGCGTTCAGGCTGCGCCAATGTTCCCCACCCCCCTCGACAGGGTTTCCAGAATAATTGTCATTATTGCCCATCTTCTCCTTGATTCACGCAAAATCTGTCGAAAATCTCATCCACGTATCTTACATAATACCCTACATCAAAGAGAGAACTCAAAAGCTCTTTGCCGAGGACTTCTGCAATCGAAGGATCCTGGAGGCAAAGTTTCCGGAAATCGCTTCCCTTTTCCCAGGATTGCATGGCATTGCGTTGTACCGCCTCGTACGCCCTTTCTCTTTCGACTCCCTTTTCGACAAGGGCGAGAAGGACCCTTTGGCTGAAAACAAGCCCTTTTGTGAGTTCGAGGTTTCTCTCGATATTCTCTTCGAAAACGTCAAGCTCCCGAATCAGCGGCAAGAGGGACCTGAGCATGAATTGGGCCACGTGGAAACTGTCGGGCCAGATGACCCTTTCCGTAGAAGAATGACTGATGTCTCTTTCATGCCACAACGCGATATTTTCCATGGCGACGCCTGCATATCCCCTCAGGAGCCTGGCCATTCCGCAGAGCCGCTCCGAAAGGACCGGATTCCGTTTGTGGGGCATCGCCGAGGAGCCTTTCTGGCTCGAACTAAAGGGCTCCGCCGCTTCGAGGACTTCCGTGCGCTGGAGATGGCGGATTTCCAGAGCGATCCTCTCGACGGTTCCTCCGAGTATTGCCAGTGAGGTCAAAACTTCCGAGTGAATGTCACGCTGGATGATTTGTGTTGATATGGGGGCCGGTTTCAATCCCAGGATTTCGCACACCCTGCGCTCGATGCCGGGTGGACAGTGGGCGTAAGTGCCCACCGCTCCCGAAATCTTCCCGACCCGAACCGCACTTTTGGCTGCGTGGAGCCGTTTTCCGTCGCGACGTAACTGGTCGTACCAGTTCAGCATCTTGAGTCCCAGCGTCGTCGGCTCCGCATGGATGCCATGTGTTCGCCCGATACACTGGAGATACCTGTATTTGTCCGCTTTTTCCAGGACAATTTCCATGAGCTTTTCCAGATCCGAGAGGATCGCATCCAGTGCATCCGACAGCAATAATGATGCGGCCGTGTCGATGATATCGCTGCTGGTCATACCCAGGTGGATAAAGCGCCCTTGTGGACCGACGGCTTCAGCAACGGCCGTAACGAAGGCGATGACGTCGTGATGCACTTCGGCCTCGATTTCTTGTATGCGTTCTTCGTTGAACGACGCTCTCGCCCGAATGGTCTCGTTTGCCTCGGGTGGGATACGACCTGCTTCAGTCCATGCCTGACAGACGGCCAACTCGACCTTTAGCCAAGTGCCGTAACGGTTTCCACTGGACCAGATCCTGTCCATATCGGGGGTGCTGTAACGTTCGATCAATAGACTTCATCCTTTCTTTTCGCCTTTGATGTCGCGCAGCCAATCAGCTCTTGCGGCGTCAAGGAAAGTGTCGTATATGCCCGACGCAAAATCCGGAAAGGTGTGGTCGTAAGGATGCCAGGCCTTTCCGGCGTATCTGAGGGTGACTTCGGCGAAAATTCCCTCCCGGAGGTAAATCCTGTGTGCATGATCCTTTGTGGAAGCGAGGACGAGTCTTGCTCCGTCGACATATCCCGGGTCGATATTCACCTTCCTGTTCGGACCGGAACGTTTTTCCAGCTCGCAGGATGCTTTTTTCCAGTCTGCCAGTCCCCCGGCGGGCCGTAATCCCCTGAATGAGAAAAACCCCCTGAAAAGCCGTGGGGCGATCTCCCGGTAATAGTCCGTATGGTCGAAGAGGACCCCTGAAAAAGTTCGTTCCACCGAACCAAAAAGTTCCTCGAGCCTTTCGGCAACCCATTCAAGATGTGCGTTGTCAGGATAGAGAACGCCCGTTAAGAGTTTTACTCTTGGTTCCATTGAGGAATTCCGGTCCTTTCATTCATTCAAGGAGTCCATTTACGAAGTCCTCCGGTGAAAAAGCCGTCAGGTCTTCCGCGTTTTCACCGAGGCCCACATACCTGACGGGGAGCTGCAGTCTCGATGCCACCGCCAGAAGGATCCCCGCCCTGGCAGTGTGGTCGTATTTCGTGATGACGACTCCCGAAAGATTCAGGATTTCATGGAAGACCGCCGCCTGAACAAAAGCATTCTGCCCTGAAACGGCGTCGAGGACCAGCAACGTTTCTCTTTGCCAACCATCACATTCCCTGTCGATGATTCGTGAGACCTTTCGAAGCTCCTCCATCAGGTTTTTCTTTGTATGGAGGCGGCCGGCCGTATCGATAATGAGACAATCCGCGTTTCCGGCCACAGCGGAACGGATCGCGTCAAAAACCACGGCGGCAGGGTCGCTTCCGGGCTCTCGGGCGATGACCCCGATTTCGAGGGCCTCCCCAAGCTGTTTCAGCTGGTCGATGGCGGCTGCCCTGAAGGTGTCCCCAGCTACGAGAAGCGGGTTCTTTCCTTCGGCTTCAAGCCTGTGCGCGATTTTCGCCGCCGTGGTTGTTTTCCCGCTTCCGTTGACCCCCGCAAGAAGGATGACGCATTTTTGCCCCTCACGGCAATTCACCGGTTCTCCCATTTTCGGGATTGATGTCAGGTTTTTAATGAGGATATCCTTGAGAGCGGTTTTGATGCCTTCTTTCGCTCGTATTTTTTCGCGACGGCTTTTTTCCTGAAGACCGCTGATGATTCTTTCTGAAGTTTCCACTCCGACGTCGCCCCGTATAAGGAGGTTCTCGAGGTCTTCCCAGAAATCATCATCAATCTGCCCGCTGCCGCCCAGAAGATTGTCAAGGCCCCACCTGGAACCGACGTTCCGGAGCTTTTTTCGAAACTTGTCAAGCATTTCCGTCACTCCCCGAAAAATTTCGACTTGCAGCGCAATATGTTAACGGCTGTTCTGGCTTTTGTCCCGGGGGTGCCGGTCCCTTTTCCGCGGCTTGCGGCGTCTCGGTTTTCGCTGTGCGCCGGTTTTTTCGGGAGAATCATCCTTCACGTCTTTTTGGGGAGCCTGCCGATTTCCCTGGGATGAAGCTCCGGAATCCGGTTTCCCGTGTTTTGATTTCTTTCGTGACGGCCTGCGGCGTTTTTTCTTCTGCCCTGTCCCGGCGCCTGTGGTCGCTTCTTTTGCTTTGCTGGTTTCTCCATCCTTTGTCTTAGGCCCGGTGCCGGAATCCCTTTCGCCACGTTGTTGCCCTTCACGAAGGTTCTTTTGACATGAAAGGTCCTCCGGTAGAGTTTCGTCTGTTTCAACGGCCGTTTCGGCAAAAAACTCCTTTTCCGCGGCCCTTTCGACTCGGGTGCCTTCCCAGGTCTTTCCTTCCTGCACGCACGCCTTGAAATCCTCAAAGTCATCGACTTTGACCAGCATTTCTCCTTTTTCCGGGTGAAAAACGCGTACGGACTTGCTGCGAATATCGATACCAGACAGGACATAATTGGCTCCGGGCGTTTTTATCTTGGTTCCCGGATTGGGAAGGTTTTCCCAGAGTTGATGGTACATGTCATGCTCAAAGGCCATGCAGCACATCAGCCTTCCGCAGATTCCCGAGATTTTTGCGGGATTGAGTGCGAGGTTTTGTTCCTTGACCATTTTGATGCAGATGGGATCAAAACGCTCGAGCCAGTATGAGCAGCAGCAAGGCATGCCGCAAGGCGAAAGTCCCTTGACGACTTTCGCCTCGTCCCGCACGCCTATCTGTCTGAGTTCGATCCTGGTCTTGAAGGCCCTCGCAAGATCCCTGACGTACGCCCTGAAGTCGATACGCTGCTCTGCAGTGAAGTAGAAAAAAAGCTTTTTGGCGTCAAGGAGGTACTCGACATCCACCAGTTTCATGGGGAGCTTGTGCTCCCTGAGCATTTTCCGTGCCGAAATCAGGATCTGCCCCTCTTCTTCTTCCTGTTTTCCCCGGGTTTTCAGGTCTTCAGCCGTCGCCGCCCGGTCGAAGGCGAGTTCCTGGAAAGGCGGTTCGCCGCCTTTCGCCTGTGAATCCGTAGGCGCTCCGAGGAGCCGTTCCCTGCATTCAGCGACTTTTTCAGGGTCTGAAGGCCCGATGTTGATGGCCAGTTCCGTCCCCCTCGCAGAAGAAACAACCACCTGCTTGCCCTTTTCGAGCGTGTATCCCGAATCAAGGACCCCGAGGAACCTCGGTTTACCAAAGGTCATCAAATACATCGTCAAATCTGGATCCCTCCTGAACTGCTTCATGCACCAGATCCTGGAGCATCGGTGTCGAAAGATTCGCTTTTTCCGCCAGCATTCTGGCAAGTTCGATTCGTGACGCAAGGTCCATCTGCCGATCTGCTGTCAACGCAGGTACCCATTCTGACAGCTGGACAAGGATTTCGGCGGGTTTCTTGTTCCCCGTCGATTCCATCCATTCGACGAACTGTGCTTCTCCCGCGGGGGGGATGCTCCTGCTGCCGCCCTTTCCGGAAGGGTAAGAGAACACACGCAGACGGCTTTTAAGAGTCGGGATCAGGGTATTCTCCTCAAGCACCAGAAGGATACGTCCTTTCTCGGGAGGTTCTTCCGTAATTTTCAACAGGCTGTTGGCAGCCGGCAGGGAAAGCCTTTCACATCCGAAAAGAACGGCAAGGCGGCAGACGCCGGCCACGGGTACCAGCGAAATATCCTCCCATATATGCCGGCAGTCTTCAATTCCCGGCGGCTGGTCCGGTGTGCCAATCATGAACAGGTCCGGATGATTTTCCCCGTTCCATGAAAGGCATGAAGGGCAACCGTCTTCCCCTTTCCCCGAGAGGCACAGAGCCCTGGATGCGAAGCGTGTTGCCAGCTCCCTCTGGAGCGGTTTGGGGGCGATGATGGCAACGCTTTGGCCTGTGTCGATGCAACTTGACATGGCATCCAGCATTTCCGATACAACTGTAGTACCCTTGGGGTGCTCCTGCATCGGATTTTCTCCTTTTCAGGTTTTGCGGGCGGTACTCCCGCCGTTTTGATCCGGAACTTCCGGAGCGGGCATAACGAGGTGCAGTTCGGCTTCAATCTTGCGGGCCGTTTCTTCCGGGGTCCCGTCGGCTTCTATCCTGCGAATTCTTCGGGGACATTCCTTCCAGAGAGACCTGTACCCTTTTGAAATTCTTTCCAGCAGGCACCTGTCAGATTCTATCCTGTCCGGCTCCCCCCTGCAGGATACGCGTTCAAGAGCTTTTTCTACATCCAGGTCAAGCCAGAAAGTGAGGTCCGGCTCCGGGAGTCCCGTCGCGAGGATAACCCTTCTGACGTCCTCTTCCGGAATTCCTCTCCCCCATACCTGGTACGCGAGGGTAGAGTCGTTGTATCGCTCGCAGAGGACGATTTCATTCCGATTGAGAGCGGGAAGAATAACTCTTTTGGAATGCTCGCATCTATCGGCGATGAACAGAAGGGCTTCCGTCCACGGGTGGTGGAAGTGCTCCTCGATAATGAGCTTCCGCAAGGGTTCGCCGCCTTCCCAGCCGCCGGGTTCCCGTGTCCTTAACGTCGGTCGCCCTTCAGCGGTTCTGGCGATGAGACGTTCCAGAATTCTCGCCTGGGTACTTTTCCCGGCACCATCGATACCTTCGAGGGTAATAAACACTCTTTGACCTCCCTGATTCCGCCGGCGGATTCATCGGCAAGCGGGTGTTTCCTGTTTGATAGGTCCGCCGGTTACGTATAATTGAAAAGACCCTGCGCCGGAAGTTTTCACCAGGGAGCCGGCAAAAATGCCGTCGTGCCGCTAGAAGCGGTAAAAAACCCCGATCGAATGTCTGTCTTCGGGTTCCCTGTCCTGATACTTGTAAAAAGCTCCCCAGCCTACGCCGAGTCTGAAACGGCTTTCCGCTGACCAGCTACCGCCGGACTCGTCCCACCACTGGGCGCTTAATGAAAAAGGTCCCTGCGAAAAATCGTCGTTGAAAGCCATTCCCATCCCTGCATAACCGTGAACCGCTCCCCCCCAGAAGCGAGCGAAATTCGTCCTATATCCGACCGCCGCCGTCGCTCCATGGCTGTCACCGATATCCTGGGCTGCGAGGAGGAACGAATAGGGGCTGCTTTTCTTTTTGAAGAGAATGTTTGCATCGAGAAACACGTCACGATTTGGATATCCGGAACCGGTGCCATGAAGGGCAACTTCAGAGGTGATATCGATATCATCGAGAAAGGACATGATCCTGTCTGTTTTCTCAAAAAGCTCCCCCAAATCGTTCATCTTGAAAGGAACGCCTTCCCCGTTTTCCCCTTCGAGAAACCCGCGGATTGATCCTGCCATGGACTGTACTTCCCTGGCTGCCATCCCCACGCGCTGGACGGCGAGCTTGACGTCTTTTCCTGAAGGCCCTTCTTCTTCGAATCGTCGTGCCATCTCTTCAAGGCGGACTGAAAGGTCTCGAAGTCTTGTGACTGTTTCAGACAGACCGGCTCTGTTCTCGCCGACAACACCTTCTATCCGTTCCGCGAGGCTCTGGACCGACAGGCTCGCTCTTCTGACGGACTCGCCTGTCAGGTCGAGGAAAGTTTCCAAGCGCGATGTGGCCTCCGAAAGGTCGGCGAGAAAACTGTTGACATTCTGGAAGGTCACCTTGATTTCCTCGAGACTTTTGCCGGCCTCCGCCATGATTTCATCAAAGGAGGGGGGGATTTCCCCCGTGGTCCGGTCTCCGGGTTCAAGGTTGACAGCGGATGTCCCGCGCTTGACGGTGACCCGGGGTTCTCCCAAAAGCCCCCCCATGTCAATGCTGAAAAGGCTGTCGACGGGGATGCATGTGCCTTCAAGGATCTCGAGTTCAACGAGAACGCCCCTCTCGAGCAGTCGCATGCCGGAGACTTTCCCGGCCTCTATGCCCGAAACGAGAACTGGAGCCCCCTTTACGAGACCCATGGCATCTCCGAAAACGATATCCAGTTTATACCCTTCCCTGCGGAACTTGGTGCCCCCACTGATGAACACCAGGGTACCGGCGAAAACCAGTGCAAGCAAAACGGCGATCCCGACCTTCATTTCCCTGTTCATGGGCGGCTTCCCTCCCTGATCGAGAGAAGTCCTGACGAAAAACGCCTGACCGGCGGAGCCTTTGAGGAAAGCCACTCATCCCGTGACCCGCTCCAGGCGATCCCTCCGGATTCCATAAGTACCAGATTGTCTCCGATTCCAAGAGCGGAAACAAGGTCATGTGTCACGACCAGCACCGCAACCCTGAACTTGTGGCCAAGGTCGTAGAGAAGCTCGTCGATGCGACGTGCTGTCACGGGATCCAGTCCGGTAGTCGGTTCATCCAGCAGAAGGACCTCCGGCTCGTGAACAAGGGCTCTTGCGATGGCGACGCGTTTTCGCATCCCGCCTGAGAGTTCAGACGGGAACATCTCTGCGACATCGCCGAGCTCGACATGTTCCAGCATTTTGGAAACGGTTTCTTGAATCCTGCCCGTATCTGTTATCCCCCTGCAATATTGTAATGGAAAGCCAATATTCTGTCCTACCGTCATTGAGTCGAAGAGCGCACCGTTCTGGAAAACCACTCCAAGTCTCCGCCTGAGAGGAACGACCGTTCTTTCAGGTGTATCGGACTGGATTTTCTTTCCGAAAAAACTGGCTTCCCCGCTTTCAAATCGCTGCAGTCCGGCAATGACACGAAGGGTTGTCGTTTTGCCGCACCCTGAGGTTCCGAGAAGGCACGTCGTTTCCCCGCTGTGCATCTCAAGGGTCACATTCTGCAGAACCTTTTTCTGCTCAAATGAGACAAACACGTTACGGAGAGAAATGACCGCTTCTTTCATCAGACACCTCCGCCGAAGAGGAAGGTCGAAAGGATGTAGTTGAAAACGAGAATCAGCATGTTTCCCCAGACAACCGCACGGGTCGTTGCAACCCCGACACCTTTTGCACCCTGCTCGGTCATGAAGCCTTGCGAGCAGGCTGAAATGGAAATGAGCGCTCCGAAAACCAGGGCCTTGAACAGTCCGCCCCAGATGTCGGATGGGCTCATCAACGCCTCTATGGAGCGCCGGAAGACATGCAGGTTGACATCGTGGGCTGCAACGTAAGCCGCGCCTCCAATAATGCCGACGAAAAAGGAGAAAGCCGTAAGGACCGGAACCATGACAAGACTCGCGAGCACTCTCGGTGCTCCGACAAAGACGACATCATCCAGTCCAAAGGCCCGAAGGGCGTCCAGTTGCTCCGTGACTTTCATGGAGCCGATCTCGGCAGCCATGGAAGCGCCGACCCTGCCGCTTACGACAAGACCCGTGAGGACCGGTGACATTTCCCTGACCAGACTCAGGGCAATGACACCGCCGATATAGCTTGAAGCCCCGAAACGGACGAACTGGTCGAGGGTTTGTACAGCCATGACCATGCCCGTAAAGGCGCTCGTGATGGAAACGACGAGTATCGAATTCACACCTATGCGTTCAAGCTGGTCGAAAAGATCCCGTCGACTCCAGGTCTCAGAGAATATGCCGCGAAGGATTTTCGAAAAAAAAATACCGTAGGCGCCGAGTGTTTCGAGAAGGCGTGTCACATTTTCGCCGACCCACGTCAAAAGCCTCAAGGGCGGACTCCTTCCCCGTCAAAAGGCCTCCTTCTTTGCCGCCTGGTCCGCAACGACCTGGATATCCCTGCGAAGGAGACCGTCAACGTAATAGTTGGACTGGAACACTCTCATGATCCCCTTTTCCATTTTATCTTTCTTGATCTCACTGAGAAGTCTGTAGTCACGATCTTCAGGCGGCGTTTCCCAGGGAGGCCTCGGGCCTGCATTACAATTCAGCTCGACGACGACCTCATTGTTTCTTTCCATCGCATTGATCTCCTTCAGAAGGCTTTCAAGGCTTTTAATGGTCTGGCGGCCTTCAAGGAGGGATTCCTGCACCGGCTCGTCGATCCCTCCGCCCCTGACGACGACTTCGCAAAGGCCTTGCGCGTCGTCCGGTACCGTGAGGGTAAAGGTCCTTTCCTCGGTCTTTTCCCTGTAGGGCTGAAGGGTAACCGTCACTTCGAAGGCGTCCCCCGGCTTGAGGGGGTTCTCCGGAACTGAAACGTCTTCTATCAGAAGAACCCGCGGCCTGTGGGTCACCTCTGCCTCGATGTGTAACCCGAGAGGGCTGATTTCACGGAAGGGATTCAGCGTGACAGCTTTAACAAGGTCGCTCGTTTCCCTGAGCATATCCTTGGCAATGTCTTTCTCGGAGTAGAACATGTTGGCTCTCTGCCAGCCGGAGACGAGCCCCCCACCCTCGACTTCGAAGGCGATCCTCGCTGTCCCTTCCCTCTTTTGGCCCCAGGTGTTGTCCACAAGCCCCATAACGAGATCGGGAAAGATGTCCGAAACCAGGTAGGGGTCATAAACCATGTGAAAGCGTTTTGTTTCTTCCCTTGCAGCGTCCACGTCTTTCAGTATTACCGAGACATCGACCGTCGGCGCGAAGCGCCCCAGTTGTCCTGCGATACCCTGTGGCCTGTCCTGGGTGATGGTTCCGACGATAGACAACGGCGTCCCGATCTTGAAAGGAGCCTGGAGGCTCGGGATGACGTCATGAACCCAGGCTTCCGCCAGAGGGAACGAGACGGCACCCCTGCTCATGAAGGGATGGGCGAAAGCGATAAAGCGGCCGTCATCGGATAAAGCGGTTAGCGTCCCCGTTGCGGAAACGAGTACGTCCCCCCATGCCACGAGGGCGCTGACTGCGGAACCCGGCCGAAGCCCGGCATCCAATTTCACCGGAAGGTTTTGCAAATGCCCAGAAGCAGGAAGAACCCGGTATGGCCCATCGAGATTTTTCCCAATGTTTTCGGCCGCCCGAGTGCTCAGGCCGGAGATCAGAACCGGAGCCGTTCGCATCTTTTTCGTTTCCGTTCCGGCTGACCCCGCTGGAGGTTCCGATGAATTCTCCTTTTCCGGAAGGGCCAGTCCCTGAAGGTCCAAAACCCTGTCGGGCCAGTTCCATACATCCATCATGTCCCCTATGGGTGTAACCAGCCCACGGTCATGTTCACTGAAATTCCATCCATAACCGATGGCGCCCAAAAGCTTCCCATCAATGAAAACGGGGCTGCCGCTCATCCCCGCAGCAATACCGCCCGTCTCTTCAATGACAGGGCCCTCCGCACGTATCAGGACAAGATGCCTGGGTGTTTCCTCAGAGGGAAGAATACTCAGGACCGTGACAGGGAAAGAGACGACGTCCTGCCCCCGAATCACGGTCCAGGCCTTGCCGGTCATACCCTCCCTGACATGTTCCAGAGGCATGATCTCGACGTTCGGAGTGAAACGGGTATCGGCTCCCTCCATGGCATGAGCCTGGAATCCTGTCAAGATGGCTGCAAGGGCAAAAACGCAAAGAAATCTTTTCATACCGGCTTCCTCCAGTTTGCTTTTCGGTGTGGGCAGGTACTAGGACTGTTTCCGTCTCCTCAGTTCATTGAAAATGAATTCGTCAATGTCCCCGTCGATGACAGCCTGGACATTTCCCTTTTCCGTATTTGTTCGATGGTCCTTTACGAGAGTATACGGATGAAAGACGTAGGACCGGATCTGGCTTCCCCAGCCGATTTCCTTTTTCTCACCCTCGATCGAGTCAAGTTGTTCCTGTCGCTCCTGGAGCATTTTTTCATAGAGCCTGCCCCGGAGAATCTGCATCGCCACTTCCCGGTTCATGTGCTGTGACCTTTCGTTCTGACAGCTCGCCACGATTCCTGTCGGGAGGTGAGTAATGCGTACGGCGGAATCTGTCATATTTACATGTTGACCGCCTGCCCCGCCTGCCCGAAAAGTGTCGATTCTGAGGTCATCTGAATCGATTTCCACTTCCACGTCCTTTGGCAGGTCAGGTGAAACGCTGATGGATGCGAAACTGGTATGTCGACGTTTCGCCGTATCAAAAGGAGATATCCTCACAAGGCGGTGGACACCCCTTTCACATTTGAGCAATCCGTAGGCAAAATCGCCTTTGACCAATACCGTCGCCGATTTGATGCCTGCCTCTTCTCCTTCAGATGTTTCGAGGGATTGCGCGGTGAAATCATGTCTTTCCGCCCAACGCAGGTACATTCTGTAAAGCATTTCCGCCCAGTCCTGGGAAT
>JBNGCT010000018.1:0-22084 GCA_049974965.1 Thermovirgaceae bacterium | reverse complement strand
ATCGTAGGCTTCGGATCCTCTGCCCGCATAGGCGGCCCGTATGGGCTCAAGGTCCAGCATGGAGACGACCTCCACAATGAACCGGGCCAGGTGGTCCTCCGGAAGCCAGTCGTCCATGGAGGGTGGAAGAATATAGGGAGTCTTTCTGTCTACAGTCTTGAACGTCGCCGACACGGTCCACCACATCGCTTTCTTTACGGATTCACTGTCTCTACGCCATTCTAACTGGTGTTCCCAAAGTCCGACAGACTCCTAGAGTTTCGAATTTTCGTATTTTTTAATCTTGTCTATGTATTCCGCGTCCGTATATTTTCGTGTAAAATTTCCTCGGTACTGATATCTCTGGGAGGTGAACCTAAGTGAAAAAGGGTGTGTTCTTTGGTGTCGTGGCCCTGGTGGCTGTCGTGGGGTTGGCCCTGTCCGGGGGGCAGGCATTCGCTGAGGATGAAATCCGGATTGGCGTCTACCTGCCGCTGACGGGACAGAATGCCTTTGGCGGACAGCTGGAACTCGATGGCGTCAGGATGGCCCACGAGGAAGTTCCCGAAGTCCTCGGGAAAAAGGTCGAACTTTTCGTTGTCGACAACAAGTCCGACAAGGTTGAGTCAGCCAACGCAGTCAAGCGGCTGATCGACAGGGACAAGGTCCATGCAGTCATCGGGACCTATGGTTCATCCCTCGCCATGGCTGGCGGGGAAGTTGCCGAAAAAGCGGGTATCCCGATGGTCGCGACGTCGGCGACGAACCCCCTCGTGACGATGGGCAAGAAATACATTTTCAGGGTCTGCTTCATCGACCCCTATCAGGGAGCCGGTGCGGCGACCTATGCCATCAACGAACTCGGGGCGAAAAAGGCCGCCCTTTTGACGGACGTGGCCAACGACTATGCCGTCGGACTCGCCGGATTCTTTGAAAGGTCCTTCGAGAAGATGGGCGGGGAAATCGTGGCGAAGCTCAGGTACAATTCGGGCGACCAGGACTTTACGGCCCAGTTGACGGAAATCATCAGCAAGGAGCCGGATGTTCTCTTCATCCCGGCCTATTTTTCTGAAGGGGCCATTATCATGAAGCAGGCCGACGAGCTTGGAGCGGAGTTCCAGATCATGGGCGGAGACGCCATGGACAACCCGAAGATCGTCGAGATCGGTGGCGAAGCCGTCGAGGGGTTCGTCCACACGACCTTCCCCTACGACCCGTCCATGGAGGACATGAACCCCACGGCCCAGAAGTTCACCGAAAACTGGAAGAAGGCGAAACCGGACCAGGATCCCAACGTCAACGCAGCCCTTGGCTATGACTCGTACATGATCCTCATCGATGCCATCAAGCGGGCCGGGAGCACCGACCCCGAGGCGATCACCGAGGCCCTTGCCGAGACAAAAGGATTCGAAGGCGTTACGGGCATGACCACCATCAACGAGACCCATGACGCGGAAAAGCCCGTGGGCATCGTGATGATCAAAGACGGCAAGAAACAGTACGTGGCAACCATCGAGCCGGAACTCTAGCGGCCGGAGGTACTGCCGGTTGGCGAATTGACGAACACGGGGGAGGAGCACCTGCCTCCCCCGCTTTTCTGTGAAAGCGAGGCGAAACAGCCCATGAGCATGTCAATGTTCGTTCAACACTTGTTCAATGCTGTGACGCTCGGGAGCCTGTACGCACTGATCGCGATCGGATATACCATGGTCTACGGGATTCTCCGTCTGATCAATTTCGCTCACGGCGAAATCTTCATGCTGGGGGCCTATTTCGTCTTCTGGGGAGTCACCTTGCTTCATTTGCCATGGTTCCTTGCGGTCATTGTCGCCATCTCGGTCACATCCCTTGCAGGGATCATGGTGGACCGCGTCGCGTACAGGCCCTTGAGGGACGCTCCAAGAATTTCCGCGCTGATCAGTTCCATCGGCGTGTCCTTCTTCCTCCAGAACCTGGCGATCGTGGTGTTCTCGGCCATACCAAGGGCAGTCCAGCGCCCAGAGTGGCTTGTCAGGGTCATCGTTGTGGGGAAAGTGCGGATTCTGCCGCTCACGCTCGTCGTCCCGGTCATGTCGTTTCTGCTGATGCTGGGATTGCTTTTCATTGTTTACCGGACAAAACCGGGACTGGGCATGCGGGCGATATCCAAGGACATCGAAACGAGCCGGCTGATGGGGGTTCCCGTCAACAGGATCGTGGCCATGACCTTCGGCATCGGTTCGGCCCTTGCAGCTGCGTCGGGCATCATGTGGGCCTTGCGGTATCCCCAGCTTCAGCCCGTGATGGGCGTTATCCCCGGCTTCAAAGCCTTCATCGCCGCCGTGTTCGGCGGTATCGGGTCGATCCAGGGCGCCGTTCTCGGTGGAATGATCCTGGGCATCATGGAGATCATGATCGTGGCCTTCCTGCCCGCTCTGGCGGGGTACAGGGACGCCTTTGCCTTTGTTCTCCTGATCATCATCCTTCTCGTCAAGCCCACAGGGCTTTTGGGCGAGAAACTGGAGGATAAAGTGTGATGGAAGACAAAAGAAAACGAAACCTCATCCTGAACAGCCTGCTCGCCGGTGTCTTCGCGCTCTTCTTGTACTGGGCCGAAGGAAACCTTGGAGGATACAAGATCCAGATCATGAATCTCATCGCCGTCTATATCATTCTTGGCCTGAGCCTCAACCTGATATACGGTTTTGCGGGCATGTTTTCCCTCGGCCATGCGGGCTTCATGGCCATCGGCGCCTACACCTGTTCGCTTCTCATCATGCCGCCGATACAGAAACAGGCGCTTTTCATCCTCGAGCCCGCCATGTGGCCCTTTTCCGTCATTCATGCGCCCTTTCTGGTGGCGGTCATCGCGGCGGGATTGATGGCCGCACTGGCGGGAATTCTTATCGGCTTGCCCGTTCTCAGGCTCGGCGGGGATTATCTCGGGATCGCCACCCTGGGGTTTGCGGAAATCATCCGTGTCCTGGCCAACAATCTGCCGCGGATAACGAACGGAGCGCTGGGTTTCAAGGGCATCCCCGGTTACGCAAACCTGTGGTGGAACTTCGGATGGTGCTTCCTGACGCTGGTGATCATCGTCAGGCTTGTCAACAGCAACTTCGGCAACGCCCTCAAGGCGATCAGGGATGATGAAGTCGCTGCGAGGGCCATGGGTATCAACACATTCAAATACCGCCTGACGGCTTTTGCCATCGGGTCCTTTTTCGCGGGCGTCGGCGGGGCGCTGCTGGCGAGTCTGCTCACGACGATAGACCCGAAGATGTTCCTCTTTTTGCTGACCTTCAATGTCCTCATGATTGTCGTGGCGGGAGGGCTTGGCTCCATAACGGGAACAGTCATCGCCGGCGTGATTATCACGGTGCTTCTGGAGTGGTTGCGGATCGTTGAGAATCCGGTCAGTTTCGGCGACTTCGATATCCCGGGCATTCCAGGCATGCGCATGGTCGTTTTTTCGCTGGCGCTCCTTTTTATCATCCTTTTCAGGCGACAGGGGATCATGGGAAGAAAGGAAATCACCTGGGACACCATATTCGGCCTTTTCCGAAAGCGGGGTGCTGAAAAATGACGGCCCGCGAGGTCATTCTCGAGACGAAAAGCGTGACCATGAAGTTCGGCGGCTTGACGGCGGTTCACAACTTCAACATCCAGGTCGAAAAAGACAGGATCGTCGGTCTGATCGGACCGAACGGCGCGGGGAAGACCACGTGCTTCAACATGATCACCGGTTTCTACAGACCCACGGAAGGGTCCATAACGTTTCGCGGCGAAAACATCACGGGGTGGAAGCCGCACAGCATCTGCGAGGCGGGCATCGCGAGGACCTTCCAGAATATACGTCTCTTCGCCGGGGGGACGGTCCTGCAGAACGTCATGGTCGGGGCACACCTGCGGCAGAAGACCACCTGGTGGCACGCCATGCTGAGCCTGCCTTCCTTTTTCAGGGAGGAAAAGGAAATCCGGGAAAAATCCCACGAACTTCTCAAGGCCGTCGGCCTGGAGGAACTTGCCGGCGAGGATGCCCAGGGACTTCCCTACGGTGCCCAGAGACGACTTGAAATTGCCCGGGCCTTGGCCACTGAACCGCATTTCCTTTTGCTCGACGAGCCTGCGGCCGGAATGAACCCCTATGAAACACAGCGGCTCATGGAGTTTATCAAGGAAATCAGGGACCGGTTCAATCTCACGATCCTCCTGATCGAGCATGACATGAAAGTGGTCATGGGAATCTGTGAAAATATTTGGGTTCTTGACTACGGTGTTACCATAGCCGAAGGGAACCCCGAGCACATCCAGGGCGATCCGAAGGTGATCGAAGCCTACCTGGGAGAGGAGTACCTGCAAGATGCTTAGCATCAGCGATCTCCACGTCCATTACGGAGGGATTCACGCCCTGAAAGGTATTTCGCTGGAGGTCCCCAGGGGGAAGATCGTCACCCTCATCGGTGCGAACGGAGCCGGTAAAAGCACCACACTGCGCACCATTGCCGGCCTCGTCCCCAAATCACGGGGGGAAATCCTGTACGAAGGGAAATCCCTCCAGGGGATGATCCCGGAATATGTGGTCAAGGCGGGGATCGTCATGGGCCCCGAGGGAAGGAGGATATTCCCTCACCTCAGCGTTCTGGACAATCTCATGCTCGGAGCTTATACCAGAAACGACAGGGAAGGCATCGAAAAGGACCTTCAATGGGTTTACGAGCTTTTCCCCAGACTGAAGGAGAGGCTCTGGCAAAGGGGCGGCACCCTTTCGGGAGGTGAGCAGCAAATGCTCGCCGTCGGCAGGGCCCTCATGAGCTCGCCGAAGCTCGTCATGCTCGACGAACCGTCGCTGGGTTTGGCACCCCTTCTGGTCAGGGAGGTTTTTGAAATCATCGAAACCATCAACCAGCAGGGCAAGACGGTTCTCCTTGTCGAGCAGAACGCCTTTGCCTCCCTGAAGATAGCGCACTATGCCTACGTGCTGGAAGTCGGCCAGATCGTTCTCGAGGGAACAGGCCAGGAGCTTCTCAGGGACAAGCGTGTCCATGAGGCCTACCTGGGCGGCTGACGGCCAGGTAGGTCCGAGGTGGCGGGAAAACATCCGGGGCCGGCAAGGCTCGAGGGATAGCCGAAAAGAAGGAGTGGGTCTCCATGACGGCATTGAATTTTCCGAACCTTTTAAGCCTGTCACGGGTTTTTCTGGCGCCACTCGTCATGGTGTTTTTGACGCTGCGGGGGCAGTTCGGAAGCTTCTTCGGCCTGCCATTCGGGGATCTACTGGCGGGTGTCGTCTTCATCCTCGCCGCGGCTACGGATACGGTGGACGGGTACATCGCCCGGAAGCACGGCATGGTGACGAATTTCGGCAAACTCGTCGATCCTCTGGCAGACAAGATCCTGGTGACTGCGGCGCTTGTTTCGCTGGTGCAGCTGCAGAGACTTCCTGCGTGGATCGTCGTGGTTATCGTCTCCAGGGAATTTTTCGTCACCGGCCTCAGGATGGTCGCTGTTTCAGAAGGCGTGGTCATTGCCGCGTCGTCCTGGGGGAAGGCGAAAACAGTCATCCAGATCGTCGCCATTTTGCTGGTGATTTTCGACCTGCCCGGCGGTCTTTTTGCCATGTGGGCGGCAATGATCGTTACCGTCGCTTCTGGGATGGATTATTTCCTGAAGGGAAGAAACCTTTTCATCGACAATGGTCCTTCGGCGAAGCAGAACAGACGCAAGTAGCTTGGGGACTGATGGTATAATTCGGAATGTTCAGAGTCCAGGCACCGGTTGAGCATGCTGCCAGAAAGCAGAGAAGAAGAAGAGGCAAACCGGGAGGATACAGACATGGTTTCTCCAATGCAACCGGAGCCGTTCAGAATCAGGATGGTGGAACCCGTCAGGGTTCCTGACGGCGCAGAACGCGAGGCGGCGTTGAAAAGGGCGAGTTTCAACATGTTCGGGCTCGCGTCGAAGGAGATCTACATTGACCTTCTCACCGATTCCGGCACAGGCGCAATGAGCAAATACCAGTGGGCGGCCCTTTTGTGCGGTGACGAGGCCTATGCGGGTGCGGACAGTTTTTACGCCCTCAAGGACGCGGTGAAGGAGGTCCTGGGATTCGATTATGTCATCCCGACCCACCAGGGACGGGCTGCCGAGAACGTAACCTTCGGAACAATGCTCAAGCCGGGAGACAAGGTCCCTTTCAACATGCCCTTCGACACGACGCGGGCTCACGTCTTCAACGCCGGCGCGGAACCTGTGGACTGCGTCATCGACGAAGCCTTTGACCCGGCAGCCGAACATCCCTTCAAGGGTGATGTGGACACGTCGAAACTGGAGGATGTCATCGCCAGGGAGGGAAAAGAAAAAATCCCCCTCATCATGGTGACCGTCACCAACAATTCCGGCGGCGGCCAACCCGTCAGCCTGAAAAACCTCAGGGCGGTTTCGCGGATCGCGAAAAAGCATGGTATCCCACTTTTCCTGGATGCGGCTCGCATGGCGGAAAACGCCTGGTTCATCAAAATGCGCGAGCATGAGTGTTCCTCCATGTCCGTCAAGGAGATTCTTCGGGCCATGATGGACACCGCAGACGCCATTACCGTCTCCTGCAAGAAAGACCCCCTTGTCAACATTGGAGGTATGATATGCTGCAGAACGGAGGAGATGTATCACGGGCTCCTTCCGAGGGTTATTCTCTTTGAAGGCTTTGCGACCTATGGCGGTCTCGCAGGCCGCGACCTGGAGGCCCTTGCTGTGGGCCTGCGGGAAATGACGGACGAGGCCTATCTGGCCCACAGGGTCGGGCAAATCAGGCAGCTGGCGGAATTTCTTGACGCGGAAGGGGTTCCCGTCGTCAAGCCTGCAGGGGGGCATGCGGTATTTGTCGATGCCGCGGAGTTCTTTCCCCACATTCCGCAGATGAAATACCCCGCCGACGTCCTTTCTGTCGAAGTCTACAGGGAGGGTTCCGTCAGGGGGATCGGCCTGGGCGCCCTCGCATTTGCCACGGAAGACGAAGACACGGGAGAGGTTGTCCCGCCAAAACTGGAGCTGTACAGACTCGCGGTCAACAGGAGAACCTACACCAACAGTCATATTGAATATGTCGCGTCGAAAATCATCGACGTCTACAAGCGAAGGGATCAGGTCAATTACGGTCTGGATGTCGTCAAGGCCCCGGCGGTCAAGGGTCTCAAGCATTTTCTTGCAAAGCTGCAACCCGTATCACTCTAGGTATCCTGATCAGGCACGGAACCTTCGGGTTCCGTGCCTTTTGACGGTACAGGCCCCCCGGCATATAATCAAACTTTGAAACCCCTTCAGGCTTCCCCATCCTTGACAGAGGTGAACCCAATGCTGGAAAGCATCAGGAAAAAACTTGGATTCGACAAAAACGAGCGCTTGCTCAGGCGGTACAACAAAACCGTCGAAAAGATCAACGCTCTTGAACCGCAGATGCAGGAATACAGCGATGAGGAACTCGCCGCCCTCGGCAAGTCCTTCCGGGAAAGAGCGGTTTCCGGAGAAAGTCTTGACGAACTGCTTCCCGAGGTTTTTGCTGCCGTAAGGGAAGTTTCGCGCCGAACCACTGGCCTCCGGCATTTTGACGTGCAGCTTGCCGGCGGCATCGCACTTCACGAGGGAAAGATCGCCGAGATGAAAACAGGCGAAGGGAAAACCCTGGTCGCCACCCTTGCCGTGGTCCTGAACGCACTGAACGGAAGGGGCGTGCACCTGGTCACCGTCAACGATTACCTGGCGAAACGCGATGCCGAGTGGATGGGGCCCATCTACACGTTCCTGGGCCTTTCCGTCGGGGTCATATATGCTTTCATGGATCAGCAGGAGCGGATTCAGGCCTACCGGGCGGACGTAACCTATGGAACCAATACGGAATTCGGCTTCGACTACCTGCGGGACAACATGGCCCTGAACGCGTCCCAGATCGTTCAGCGGGACCACGCCTACATCATCCTCGATGAAGTGGATTCCATCCTCATCGACGAGGCAAGGACGCCGCTGATCATTTCGGGGCCTTCCGAGGACAATGTGGAGATCTACAAGCGAGCTGACGAGGTGGCTCGAAAACTGAAAAAGGATGTGGATTTCGAACTCGACGAAAAGGAACGCAATGTGGCGTTGACCGAAAAAGGCATCGCCGCCTGCGAAGGGATCCTCGGAGTGCCGCAGCTTTTTACCGAATACCAGCATTCCGAACTCGGACACCGTATCGTCCAGTCCCTCAAGGCCCACCACCTCTTCGAAAGGGACGTCCACTACGTGATCAAGGACGGGGAAATCGTCATCGTCGACGAGTTCACGGGACGGCTCATGTTCGGCAGACGGTACTCCGACGGGCTTCATCAGGCGATCGAGGCCAAGGAAAGGGTCCAGGTGGGGCGGGAGAACCAGACCCTGGCGACGATTACCCTGCAGAACTACGTCAGGATGTACGACAAGGTCGCCGGCATGACGGGAACCGCGGCAACGGAAGAAGAGGAATTCAAGGAAATCTACGGGCTTGAGGTCGTGGTGGTTCCCACCCACATGCCAATGATCAGGGAAGATTACGCCGATGCCATTTACAGGACCAAAAGGGAAAAATATACCGCCGTTGCGGACGAAGTGGAAGAAACCTTCAAAGCGGGACAGCCTGTTCTTATCGGGACCACGTCCATAGAAAGTTCCGAGCGCCTCAGCAAGATTCTCAAGGCGCGGAAAATTCCCCACAACGTGCTGAACGCAAAGCACCATGAGAGGGAGGCCCAGATCGTCGCCCAGGCCGGCCGTCTCCAGGCTGTGACCGTCGCGACAAACATGGCCGGCCGTGGGACGGATATTGTTCTCGGTGGTCATCCCGAATCCCTTGCAAGGGAAGAGGCTGCAAAACATGATGTTGACCCGGTCGAAAATCCTTCAGGGTTCAAAAAGATCCTCGCTGAAAAGAAGGCAGCCTGCAAACTGGAGCATGAAAAGGTCGTCGAACTCGGCGGCCTCAAGATCATCGGTACGGAACGCCATGAATCACGGCGGATAGACAATCAGCTTAGAGGCCGAAGCGGACGCCAGGGAGATCCAGGCTGCAGCCGGTTCTACCTTTCCCTCGAGGATGACCTGCTGCGTCTTTTCGGATCGGACAAGATAGAAGGACTCATGGGCAAACTCGGGATGGAGGAGGGGGAATCCATCGAGCACGGCTTGTTGAGCCGGGCCATCGAGTCGGCCCAGAAACGGGTGGAGCAGTATCACTTCGACATCAGGCGGCAGCTTCTGATATATGACAACGTGATGAACCAGCAACGTGAAGCCGTTTACGAAGAGAGACGGAAGATCCTGACGGAGGCAGATGTCCTCGAGTATGCCCGGCAGATCGTCGACGACGCGGTGTCGGCTATCCTCGAAGGGTGTTTCCCCGAAGGGGAGGAGCCCCAGATTGAAGCCGCCCGGGTCGCAATGAAAAGCACCTTTCGACCCGGGGACGAAAAAGTGCTTGAAGAAGTCCAGACGCCCGAAGACCTCGAGACGGCGGCGGAATCCATCCGCACAATGCTCAGGGAAAGGCTTGAAGAAAAATTTGCCGGAACGGGAAGGGAAACGGGCAATGCCATGGCCCGGTTCGTCATTCTTCACGTTCTGGACAGCGCCTGGAAAGAACACCTTCTTGCCATGGATGAACTCAGGAGGGGTATCGGATTGCGGGCCATAGGCCAGAAGGATCCGCTTCTTGAGTACCAGTTCGAATCCTACAATCTTTTCCAGGAAATGATGAGCAGGGTAAGGCGGACCGTCGCGGAATACCTTTTCCGGGTGTCCGTGGTGGATGAAACGGCAAAGGCCGAGAGGAACAAGCGGCCGGAGAATTACCGGGAGTCGGCTTCACTTGACGGCGTACTGCAAAAGAGCGGGGATGCCGTTGCGGCTCCGGCCGCGGCGGGTCAGGGGAAACCGCAACCTGTCAGAAAAGGCAGGAAAATCGGAAGGAATGCCCCCTGCCCGTGCGGCAGCGGGAAAAAATACAAGCATTGTTGCGGGAAAAACAAATGAGACGGGAGTATAAACGGCCCGGGGAAGGAATGGTGACCGGAGTGAAGAGGCGAGCCAGAGGTTCAGTCCCGGTTTTTCTGTGTACAGCCGTCGTTTTTTGCTGTTGCCTTTTGACGGCGGGAAGTGCAGGCGCAATGGATGTGGCCGAAACCCTTCCGAGAGTCCTCAGGGAGGCCCCATCGGCGGACATGTACAATGAGGAAAACGGGGTCGTCCTTTTGCGCGACTTGCGATACCGACTTCGGGCGGATGGCTCCATGGAGAAAACGGTCTACCTGGTCGTTGAAGAAGTCAGGGATTTGTCGAAAGCCTGGCCGTCGCTGCAACTTACCGCCCCGACGGGCGGAACCTGTGAAGTCCTGGAGGCGGCCCTCTACGACAGGAGGACATCCCGGCCGGTGATGTCCGTCGAGCCGGCGGAATCACTGGCTGAAAACGGCAAGACCATTGAAATCAGGATTCCGAACAACCTCGAAGGCCTGATCCTCGTCTCGGGGTACAGGGTCGTTTCACCAACGGGCATGAACATTGAGGACAGGGTGGATCTGTCGATGGCGCTCCCTGCCTGGGAACAAAACATAGCTGTCGAGGTACCTGCAGGCGTTTCGCTTGTTTCAGCGGGTGTGGGTGGGGTGAAACCCGGCCTGGAAAGTGGAGGGCCGACTGATACGTATACCTGGTCCTTTATTGACACTCCGACGAAAAAAACGGAAGGGCTTTTCCAGAAGCAGTCGGGAACCCTTGTTTTCAGTTTTCGGGAAGGGGCGCGGATGGCCGCCGAGGAGGCCCGGACCGGGGAATCGGCCGTTTCGGGAGTTCCCGTTCCGAAGAAGATCTCCGGCTTTCTGGCCGCGGATTCTCCTGTAAAGGCAGGGGAATCCATCCTCGGGCTTTTTCGGCGCAACGGGCTGGTTTCACCCCTTTTGCCGCCGGATCTGATCAGGCGGGCAGGCGATATTCCGTTGGAAGGACCGTGGTCTTTGTGGGAAGGAACCTTTCTTTTGAAGAACTGGATGAAAAAGGCTGGATGGAATGCAGACATCCTGTGGGAACCTGCAGTGGAGCTTGGCAAAAAAGTTCCCGCTACAAGAAAGCTCTGGGCCCGCCCCGTTCTCTCTCTTTCCCCGCCCTCGGGTCAGGAGTTTTTTTTCCTTGTCGGTCAGAACCTTCCTGCCGGTTCGGTGCCGGCCTCCCTTTGGGGCAAGGTCCTGTATGAAACAGAAGGAGGCAGCCTTGAACGACGGACAGTTCCGGCCGGGGAGGCAGGCGATCATCGCCTGTCGGTCAGTTGGACGCTGGAAATGGACGACCCGGGATATGCCTCGGGCGAATTGCGCCTCAGGGCACGGGGCGGATGGCTGCAAGCGTTAAACGGCGGAGAGGTGCCCGCCGGGAACAGCCTTCCCGGCTTTTTTGAAGAATTCCGTTTCCCGAACACTCCTGACATCAACTGGGGAGAGCCACGCCTCGTTGAGCGAGGCACAGGGTTTGACATGACCGTTCCTTTCAATACTTCCGTCGGGATCGTTGCCGGCGGTGACATTCTTGCCAGATGGCCCGTGGCGGTCATGCCATGGCAGCTGGATGCCGTTTCGGAAAACGGGAATGGCATGTCATTGCGGCATCCTTTGGTTTATGAACAAAATGCCGTGATCAGGTTGCCGGAAGGCTACGATGTGGTGGCCCTGCCGAACCTTCGCTCTTCCCGAAACACAGGTATTGTGCTGACGGAGGAAATCGAGCACGATAAAAGAAAGCAAATCGTGGAAGGCGGGTATAAAATTGTTGCTACTTCGGCCGGAACCGGCGAAGACGGGTTTGGGGCCTTCAAATCGGTTACGGGGAGGACTTTGGCCTGGACGGATATGACAATCCCGCTCCGGAAGAAACAATGAACCTGAAATGGGGTTGATACAGCCATGAAAAAAGACGTGTCGGAAATATTGAGGGAGCTTGTGGCCGAGGCTTTGAGCCGGATTTCAGAAGAGCGGGGAAAGGCGATTGAAGAAGAACCGCTTGTGGAAATCGAACGGCCGAAACGTGAGGATCACGGGGACTGGGCGACGAATGCCGCGTTGCAGTGGGCCAAGTTCCTGGAATTGAAGCCCAGGGACCTTGCCGTGGACATCGTGAGCCGCCTGGAGGAAAGCGAGTATCTCCATGAAGTCAAGATAGCCGGTCCGGGTTTTATAAATTTTGTGCTTTCGAACAAATGGATTTCCGATATGCTTTCGAAAGTCATCGAAAAAAAGGGCGATTTCGGCCGGGTTGACGTGGGCAGGGGGCGGAAGGTCCAGGTTGAATTTGTGAGCGCCAACCCCACGGGGCCGCTGCATGTCGGTCATGGCCGTGGAGCCGCCGTGGGTGACATCTGCGCGAATATCCTCTCGTTTGCAGGGTGGAATGTCCAGAGGGAATATTACATCAACGATGCGGGCCTGCAGATGGAGCTTCTCGGCAAATCGACCCAGGCACGGTATTTCGAGATATGCGGCAAACCGGAGGCGGCCCCTTTTCCCGAGGACGGATACAAGGGGGCGTATCTGTATGAACTCGCGGAAGCAATACGGGACAATGAAGGGGAAAGGCACATCCAAAACGATCCTGAAAAGAGCCTGCCTTTTTTCACGGAATATGCAGAAAAATCTATTCTGGAAGGCATCAAGAAAGATCTGGCGGACTTCGGCGTGAAGTTTGACGTCTGGTTTTCGGAAAAGTCGCTTTACGAGGACAATGCAATGGAAAGGGCCATCGAGACCCTGAAAAAGAACGGATTTGCCTATGACGCAGAGGGGGCGACATGGTTCAGGGCGACGGCCTTTTCCGATGACAAGGACCGGGTGCTTGTTCGCAGCAACGGAGTTCCCACATATTTCATGTCCGACGTGGTCTACCACAAGGACAAGTACGACAGGGGGTTCGATCTGGTCATTGATGTCTGGGGGGCGGACCACCACGGGTATGTCCCGAGAATGAAAGCCGCCGTGCAGGCCCTCGGCCGGAAGCCCGAAGACCTTGAGATCGTGCTTATCCAGTTTGTCAATCTCTTGCGGGGCGGAGAACAAGTTTCCATGTCGACACGTTCGGGTGAATTCGTCACCCTCCGGGAAGTGGTCGATGAAGTCGGCGTCGACGCGACGCGGTACTTTTTCGCCATGAGACGTTCGGACAGCCATCTCGATTTTGACCTGGAGCTGGCCAAGAGCACGTCCACGGAGAACCCCGTTTATTACGTCCAGTACGCCCACGCACGGATCAACAGCATATTCAGGGAAGCCGAATCAAGGGGCGCACCGCTTTCGAAGAATCCTGAAGCAGTAGATGTCTCGTTACTGAAGGAGCCGGAGGAACTGGCGCTGATCAGGAAGATTTCGACCTTTCCAGACGAGGTCAGGAAGGCTGCGGAAGAATTTGCACCGCACCGGATCACCTTTTTCCTTTATGAACTGGCCAGTGCCTTTCACAGTTTCTACAATGCCCACCGTGTCCTCGGAGTAGGGGAGGACCTCGAGGCGGCTCGACTGTGCCTGACGGAGGCTACGAGGGTTGTCCTGGCGAAAGCGCTGGAGCTTTTGGGGATAACTGCGCCGGAGAGGATGTAGAAAATGCCCAGGTTGCGCTGGGTCGTGCTTTTCGCGGCGGCTTTGTGCATCCTTTTGATCATTGGAACGGCATATATCATGGAGATCCAGAAGATTCACAGGCTTTCGTCGCTCGTGGACCAGAGGATGGATCGACTCGTCGGCATGAGCAGGGAGATTCAGGCGCTGGAAGACAAGATCCGTTTTTACAACACCCCGGAAGGGGTCGCGAGACTGGCGCGGGAGCAGTTCAACCTGACCCTTCCGGGTGAACAGATCTTCAGGATAGAGGTCATATCGGGCGATCACTTGCCTGACGGTAACCGCTAGCGTATAATACCCATTCGTATGTCCCTGTTCCTCCAAAGCACTGTGGAGGGACCAAAAGCCCAAAGGGAGGAGGTGAGATCGTGCGGCCCTACGAACTGATGATGATCCTGGAACCTGAACTGGAAGAGCACCAGGCTCACACCGACGAGGTGCAGGAGGTCGTGCGGAACCTCGGAGGTGAAATCGAGAAGGTCGATGTGTGGGGGAAGCGGCGCCTTGCGTACCCCATACAGAAGCGGACTGAAGGCCATTACTCGGTATTTGCCTTCAAGATGGAACCGGACAAGGTTTCGGAAGTCGAACGGATCCTGCGGCTCAAGCAGCAGGTCCTGCGTCATCTGGTCACCCTTCGTGATGAAAGCTAGGGAGTGATTTCGGTGGCACGTGGTTTCAACAAGGTCATACTCATGGGGAACCTGGCCAGGGATCCCGAAGTCCGGTACACCACGTCCAATCAGGCCATCGCCAAACTCACGGTGGCGGTGAACCGGGTCAGCAAGAACCGCAACGGGGAAGTGCAGGAACAGGTCGATTTCATACCCGTCGTGGTCTTCGGAAACCAGGCCGAAAACTGTGAACGCTATCTGCGCAAGGGAAGCGCCGTCCTCGTTGAGGGGCGCATGCAGGTACGAAATTACGAGACGTCCAGCGGCGAGCGACGATGGATCACTGAAGTCGTCGCGCAACTGGTGAACTTCGTCGGAACCCGGAGGGACAACGACGGTGATGACCAGAACCAGGGGAATCAGCGTGGCGGGGAAGACAGAAAGGAACGCGTCGGAAGCCTTCGTGAGAAAGGATTTGATGACGAATTCCCCATGGATTTCTCGGAAGTCGATTCCGACAAGGGTGATGACGACGAGGTGGATATACCCTTTTAGGAACGAGCGGGTTCCGATTCGCGCAAAAGGAGGATGGTTATGGCCTATCCGAGAGGTAAAAGGAGAAAGAGACGGCCCAAGGTCTGTTTCTTCTGCATCGACAAGGTCGAAAAGGTCGATTACAAGGAAACCGATAAATTGAAAAAATACCTGAGCGACCGTGGGAAGATTATCCCCCGTCGTGTTACGGGAAACTGTGCCAAGCACCAGAGACAGTTGACCCGGGCAATCAAGCGGGCCCGTTTCATGGGACTCTTGCCCTATTCGGTCGAATAGGTGCACAGTATTGACGAAGAACCGCCGAAAAGGGGAGGAGCCGTGGCTTCTCCCCTTTCGTTGTCATGACATTTTGACGAATGCCCGCAGCCTGCGAGGGGGGAGAGAATGAACAGAACCCGGGAGGTCGTGGAATCATCACTTCTTGTAGCGCTGGCGGTGGTTCTTTTTCTCGCCGGTTACGTCCTTCCCGTTGTGGGAATGGCCTTTGCCCTCGTCTGCCCCGCCCCGCTTGTCGT
Organism: Thermovirgaceae bacterium; assembly: GCA_049974965.1. Classification (GTDB taxonomy): domain Bacteria; phylum Synergistota; class Synergistia; order Synergistales; family Thermovirgaceae; genus UBA1876. The sequence goes on along the minus strand of JBNGCT010000018.1, from coordinate 6,778 downwards.
ACTGGGGCTCCGGCACAGCCTCGGGAGGGCCGTATTGGGCGTGTTTGTGGCTTCTTTTCTTGTCAGCGCCCTGACCGGGGTTACCGGAGGACTGTTTTTTCTCCTCGGTTTCGGAATGCTTGGAGTGGGGCTCGGGTTTTTTGCAAGACGCCTGAATTCCTCGGTGGAAATTCTCCTTTACGGAGTACTGGTTTCCCTTGCGGGGAAACTGCTCCTTATGGTCCTGATCGCGAAAATCACGGGCATCAATCCCCTGGGCCTTGATTCCGGGGATGTCAATGTCGTCATGGATAACGTCCTTGCAGTCTACCAGCGCCTGGGGATGTCCAAGGAGGCTCTCGGCGCCGCGGAGGAACAAATCAGGTCGACGCTCAATCTCCTCCCCTATGTCTTTCCCTCCCTGCTTATCATGGCATCCGCCCTTGACTCCTTCCTGAGCTACGTCATCAGCAGGGCCGTGATGAAGCGAATCGGCAAGGGTATGCTGCCTCCCGTCCCCGCACTTTCCTATTGGCGTTTTCCGAAGAACCTCTTCTGGGCCCTCCTGGTGGCGGTCCTGTTTTCAATGGCATCGTATATAGAAAACATTCCGGAAATCATACCAAGGATCGGCATGAATCTGCGCATCCTCGTGATGATTCTGTTTTATCTGCAGGGACTGGCCGTGGCGTGGGCGTACCTGTGCCACAAGGGAGCCGGAAGGGTTCTCCGGTATACCGGTGTTGTCCTGACACTTTTCGTGCCTTTACTGACGCAGGTGGTCCTGCTTTTGGGTATTATTGACATGTGGTTTGATCTGAGATCACGAATGCGGAGGTGATCGCCCAATGAAATGCATTCTGTTGGAAGACGTGCAGAAACTGGGGAAAAAGGGTGAGCTTGTCGAAGTTTCAGACGGGTATGGAAGGAATTACCTGATACCCCGGGGACTGGCGGAAGAGGCGACAAAGGGGAGGATCGCCGAGCTCAGGGAAAAGGAACGTTCAAGGCAGGTGAAGAACGAAAAGGCACGAGAAGAAGCGGAAGCGTCGAGGAAGTTCCTTCAGGGGAAGACCGTGAAGGTGACAGCGAGTGCAGGTGAAAAGGGGAAACTGTTTGGGAGCATTACCACGGCGCAGATCGCCGATGCCGTTAAAGGGCAGTTCGACATACCCGTCAGCAAAAAGGAAATAAAGGTGGAGGAGCACATCAAGGAAGTCGGCTCATATCCGGTCTCGATCAGGCTTTTTCCCGGTGTGGAAGCCGAAATGACGGTTACCGTGGAGGCCGGTTAGCGTGGCAGGCCGGATTTTCGACAAGGTCCCTCCCCATAACATCGAAGCGGAAAGAGCGGTTCTCGGCGCGTGCCTCCTTGATGCGGACGCGCTGACTTTGGCCGTTGACAGCCTCGCAGCCGATGATTTCTACGATGCCGAACATCAGCAGACTTTCAAACTCATGCGTGACATGGCGGCGAAATCAAAGCCCGTTGATCCGCTGACGTTTCTCGAGGAGCTGGCGAAGCAAAAAAACAGGGATTCCTCCTGGGGCCAGCCCTTTATAGCGGGTCTCGTGGACGCCGTCCCGACAACGGCGAACGTGGAGTACCACATCAGGATCGTCAAGGACAAATCGGTACACCGGCGGCTTATCCAGGTCGGCGGCGAGATCGCGCGACTCGGCTACGCCGAGGACAAGGAACTTGAAGACGTTCTGGACGAATCCGAAAGGGCTGTCTTCGAGATAACCCAAAGTGGCAGCAGAGCCCCTTTCAGACGTGTCGGGGATGTCCTCGCGCCGACTTTCCAGGCCATTGAAGAGAGATTCCATTCGCCTTCGACGAGTGTCACCGGCGTCCCTAGCGGATTCAAGGATTTCGAGACCCTGACGGGCGGTTTCCAGCCGGGGAGCCTGAATATCCTGGCAGCGAGACCGTCCATGGGGAAAACAGCCTTTGCCCTCGACATAGCCCTTCATGCCGCCATAGAACACGGAAGCCCGGTCCTTCTCTTCAGTCTTGAAATGAGCGCGGAGCAGTTGGTTCAGCGCATGCTGGGCTCCCGCGCCAGGGTGAATATCCACGACCTGCGAACGGGAATGTTTCATGAGAACAACTGGACGGATCTTGCCGAGGCGGCGGGGGAACTCGCACGGGCCCCGATTTTCATCGACGACAGCTCCGTTTTGTCAACCCTCGACCTCAGGGCCAGGAGCAGGAGGTTCAAATCCCAGTTCGCCAAAGAAGGGCTCGGCCTCGTCGTGGTCGACTACCTACAGCTCATGCATTTCACAAAGAGAATCGACAGCAAGCAGCAGGAAGTGGCCGAGATTTCACGTTCCCTCAAATCCGTCGCCCGCGAGCTAGACATGCCCGTCATTGCCCTTTCGCAGCTTTCCAGGGCCGTTGAGCAGCGGACGGAAAAGAAGCCGCAGCTTTCCGATCTCAGGGACAGCGGCGCCATCGAACAGGACGCCGATCTGGTCATCCTCCTCTATCGCGCAGGGTACTATGAGAACACGGGAGAGGAAACGGACCCGACGGCGGAAATCATCGTCGCCAAGCACAGAAACGGACCGACGGGAATGATCAAACTCATCTTCCGGAAAGAATATGCCCATTTCGTCAACATGGCCTGGGATTCCATCTAGAGGTGACCCTAAGCGAATCGGGGGTAGAGCTGGAGTGGACGGGAAGGAAAACCCTGTGGAACATTCCGGAACGGCAAGCCAGGCAGGCACTGTAACCGTTGGGACACAAGAACTCATACCTTTCCCTCTCTACGTGATGCTCCTTTTCATTGCCCTTACTGTCCCGAACATCGTTTTTTCGGGACCGGCATGGTTCCAGACACTTCATCTTCTGAAGTGGGCGGTTGCCTTCGTACCGGTTGCTTTCATGACCATTGCGGCGGGAATCAACCTCACGAAAAACGGTGCCCCAAAGACGGGTTTTGTTCTGGATCCGTTCGGCGCCATCTGGCTGTTCCTGCTGCTTTTTTTGTCGCTCCAGCCGCTTTGGGCACCTTTGACGTCAATACCCACCTTTGCAAGGGAATGGTTCTACTTCGCTTCCCTCTGGGCGGCCTATATCGTTGCCATGCACCTGGGCGGGGCGAGGATGCTGAAACCTCTTATCCTGGCAGCGGCACTGAATGCGCTGATCAATATTTTTTTCGCGGAACTCCAGATCAGGGGACTGAACACGCAGTTTGCATTCATCCTGCCGACGCCTGGCAAATACATAGGCAACACAGGGCAGCAGAACATGCTGGGGCTGTGGACCGCCATGACGATGCTCGGCGTGGCGTACCTGTTTCTCCTTGAGGGACTGAAGCACGAAAGCCGGCGGGATTGTGCGGAGTCGGTCTTCAACCTTTTTCTCCTGGCGGGGCTAAGCTGGGGCCTGTGGAATACCACGAGCAGGTCGGCCACCCTTTCCTTCATCGCCGGCTGGTTGGTACTCATAATGGTCTTCAGCGGGCAAGGGCACGGGGGGGGCAAAAAGGCCCTGGTGAAAAGAAACGGGGCGGTGTTGCTTTTGCTTGCAGCGACACTGTTGGGCTCCCTGGCCTTCGGCCGGGGCGGTACCTTCCTCTCGAAATCGGAGGAAATCGTGACCCGTGTTGAAACGGTCGGCAAAAGGGACAGCATATGGGCAACGAGTTACACCATGTTCAGAATGCACCCTGTCACAGGTGTCGGTCTGGGGCATTTCAAGTGGAACTACCTTGAGGCACAGAAGGAAATGTTGCAAAAATGGCCCGAAAAAGAATGGAAATTCACGCTATGGGCACACAATGAAGTCCTCCAGTGGTTTTGCGAAACCGGCCTTCCGGGCGGGCTCGTGCTCGTCCTGTTCGGCGTGTGGTGGATAAAATCCTTTTTGAAAGTGCTTTTTCGGAAAATGCGGATCGGACCGGAAGCCTCCTGGGCGTGCGGCATGTTGTTTCTCCTGTGGGTCAACGCCATGTGGACCAGACCCTTTCATCGTATTGAAAATGTCCTCTGGATGGCTTTCGCCTTTGCGCTCGCCAACAGGGAAATGATTCCCCTGCGTGTCGGATGGAACGAACTGAGAAGAGACTGGATTGTCCGCCTTCTTGGTGTGACCATGACTGTCGCTGCATTAGGGGGGATTGTCTTTCTTGGAGGCGGCATGTACGGTGACCGGCAGCTGCGGGTTGCGCTTGACACGCGTGATGCCGGTTTTCAACTCGCGCTCCTGCAGTCGGCTGAAAGGCATCTCATGGTCCGGGACCTGGCACAGCGCCAGATTGCCTATCATTACCTCGCAAGATCACGAGTATCAGGAAACGTGGAATATCTTGCCGAAGGCCTCAATCGACTTAACGACTATTTCAGAAGCCACCCCCAGGCGAGGGAGATGAACCAGCTGCTTTCCTGGTACAAGAGGCTCGACGAAACCGAACTTTTCGAAAGCGTTGCCGTTTATCTCCATCCCCGATCACGGAAGAATTCTCTTGTTTCCCCCGGCGAAGGGACGCGGGACGTTCACCCCTAGGCCCCCTCGCACGAGGCCTTTTTCATTTTTCAGGAGATGTTCAACAGTTCCTGGTACCGGGGAAAGGGCCAGAACTCGGAGGAAATGAACGTCTCCGCCTCCTGGCAGAGCCGGCGGAGTTCCTCCATGACGGGCAGCGAACCGACGGTGAGTTTGTCGGACTGTTCGGTAAGCGACAGGTCATGAACACCGTCTCTCATGGACGAAAGATGTTCAACCGCGACGAGAATATCTGTCTTCAGTCGTACCAGGTTGCGTATGTGTTCCTTCCACTGCGAGGTATCGGTTCCGATGTCTTCAGGTATCGAGGAAAAGGCTTCGTTCTCGAGCCGTATCTGTTTTGACAGGGCGGGCAGAACTCCCTCGCGGACCATGGATTCCATGACGGTCATGTCGATTTCGAGGGTTTTGATGTACTGCTCGAGTCGGGTTTCGTAATAAGAGGTAATTTCCCTGTCTGTGAATATCCCGAGATGATCGAGGAGTTCCCGGTGTTCCGGCACCAGGTAGAGGCCCAGAGCCTCGAAGGTTGTTTCCGCCACGGGAAGTCCTCTTTTGATCGCTTCTTCCTTCCATTCTTCCGAATAGCAGTTGCCCTCGTAACGGATGTCGGTGCTTTCGTTGACGGCTGTCTTGATTGCATCGAGCGCGGCGTCGGCGACGTCGGTCTCCGCGAGACGGGCTTCTATTCGTTCCGCCAGTCGATCCATTCCCCAGGTCCACAAGGCGAGGATCATCGTGAGGGGGCCTGCCGTTGACTGGGATGCCCCGGGGGCGCGGAACTCGAATTTGTTCCCCGTGTAGGCGATGGGCGCCGTCCGGTTCCGGTCGGTATATTCGGGCTGTATGGAAGGAAGCCGGTTCAGGCCCAGATCGAGCATCCCCTTGGATGGGAGCTCCTCGGGCAGGCCTTCACCGATCCGCTCAAGGATCTGGGTCAACACGTTTCCGAGATGGACGCTCATAATCGGCGGGGGGGCCTCGTTGCCTCCGAGTCGATGCATGTTGCCCGGCGTCGCGATGGATGCCCTCAAAAGGCCCCCGAAACGGGAGACGCCGAGAAGCAGGGAGCACAAAAGCGTCAGAAACTGCAGGTTTTTTCTCTGGCTCGACGATGGCTTGAGAAGATTCCTGCCCTCGCTGTCCTTGAGAGAGAAATTCAGGTGCTTGCCGCTACCGTTGATGAAGGAGAAGGGCTTTTCGTGAAGCAAAAGCCGGAATCCATGGCGGCTTGCGACACGGCGCATCTGCTCCATGAGTATCTGGTTCTGGTCGACGGAAAGATTGGCTTCCGCAAACTGGGGCGCGAATTCGAACTGACAGGGTGCCACTTCATTGTGGCGTGTCTTGAGCACCATGCCGAGGCTGAGCATTCTTTCGCTCAGATCTTCCATGAAGGCAAGCACCCTGGGGTGGATGGATCCGAAATAATGGTCCTCCATCTGCTGCCCCTTTGGAGGCGGGGAGCCCATGAGCGTTCGCCCGCAATAAAGAAGGTCTGCTCGCTTTTCCGCCTTGTCGGCGTCGACGAGGAAAAATTCCTGTTCTGCGCCCATGGTGACCTGGGTCCAGCGGACATTTCTGTTTCCGAAGAGCTTTAGGATCCGGAGGGTCCGTTCCTCGACGGCTGCAAGGGCCCGGAGAAGAGGCGTCTTCATGTCGAGGGGCGTGCCGTCGTTGCTGATAAATACCGAGGGTATGCACAGAGTGCCGCCTTTTTCACTCGGGATGACGAAGGCGGGGCTCGTCGGGTCCCAGGCGGTGTACCCTCGCGCCTCGAAAGTGGACCGCATGCCGCCGGAAGGCAGTGAGGAAGCGTCAGGTTCGCTCTGGATGAGCTCTTCTCCGTTGAAGGATTCAATGGGCGTCCCGTTTGCGTCTACGGTCAGAAAGGCCATGTGTTTTTCGGCGGTGAGTTCTGTACGGGGATGGAACCAGTGGGTGTAGTGGGTCGCCCCCCTGGAGATGGCCCACTCCTTCATTGCCGAGGCAACAATGTCGGCCGTGGCGAAATCGAGCTTTTCTCCTCCGGACATGCTGTTTTTCAGTTTCTCGAAGGTCTGCTTCGGGAGCCCCTCCCGCATCGCCTTTTCTCCGAAAACGTTGACCCCGAAGATTTTGGTTGGCCTCGCATCATTCATGGGGACGCCCTCCTTTATAGATATAATGTGTGTATATATCACAAGACCGCTATAGATGCAAGCAAAAATGTAAATAAATTGTCATAAATGCTATTATGGTGGAAATAAAAAAGGAAACCGGCGTGTATACACGCCG